>JBBQIE010000274.1:0-4353 GCA_038324625.1 Anaerolineae bacterium
TGGTGCTCTTCAACCACTCGCACGGGGGCGACTATGTCGGCGGCAAGGAGGAGTTGGTGCGTGGACGGTCCTACCTACAGGATCCGCCCTACGCCCAAGCCCTGACGTCCGCCGGCTACCGGGTGCTGGCCATTGATGCCCGGAACTTCGGCGAGCGCCGGGGTCGAACGGAGTCGGCCCTGTTCAAGGAACTGCTGTGGAAGGGGCAGGTGCTCTGGGGCCTGATGGTCTACGACAGCCTCAAGGCGGTGGACTACCTGTGCGGTCGGGACGACGTGGACCCCTCCCGCATCGCCACCCTGGGCATTTCCATGGGCAGCACCATGGCCTGGTGGCTGGCCGCCCTCGACCTCAGAGTGAAGGTGTGCGTGGACCTCTGCTGCCTCACCGATTTCGAGGCCCTCATCGAGATTGGGGGCCTGGATGGGCACGGCATCTACTACTACGTGCCCAGCCTGCTGCTGCACTTCGACACCGCCGGCATCAACGAGCTGATCGCCCCTCGACCGCACTTGTCGCTGGCGGGCATCTACGACGGCCTGACCCCGCCCGCGGGGCTGGACCGGGTGGACGCACGCCTCCGGCAGGTATACGCCGAGGCGGGGGCGCCGGACGCCTGGCGCCTGCTGCGGTATGCCACCGGCCACTTCGAGACGGCGCATGGCCGGTGGGAGATCATGCGCTTCCTGGAACGATGGTTGTGATGGACGCCGGCTAGCCCCGCACCCGGCGCCACTCGCCCAAGAAGGCGGCGACGTTGGCCCGCGCGGTGGGGGTGTTTTCCCGGACGTTGTCCACCGGGGAGAGGATGAAGCCGCCCCCGGGGGCGAGGACGTCCACCGCCTGGCGGACCGCCTCCCGCACCTCGTCTTCCGTGCCGTGTTCCACGGTGAGATGGCCGCTGACCCCGCCCCAGAGACAGACCTTGCCCGCCAGCTTGGCCTTGGCGACGGGCAGGTCCCAAGCATCCGGGTCCACACCGATGACGGCGTCAATACCGAGCTCGGCGAACATGTCCAGCAGGGGCATGACATTGGCGGTGATGAGGTAGCCGAACTTGGCGCCCCGCTCGTGGGCCAGCTCCACATCCGCCTTCAGGATGGGGAAAATGAACTCGCGCCAGGTGGCGGGGGTGAAGAAGTCGCAGTTTTCATACCAGGCCCGCTTGATGTAGAGGTCAACGCCGGCATCGAGCACCACGGCCATACGCTGCTGGTTCCAGTCGGCTATGACGTCGAGCATCTCCCTCACGAACTCGGGCCGATCGAAGATGGCGAAGACCATCTCCTCCAAGCCATACACCCACCCGATGAGATCGGCGCCCACTCCCCAGCCCCCAGCGAGGAGCAGGTCCTCCCGCCGAGCGAGGTCCACGGCGGACTGGGAGTCGGCGCGGAAGGCGGCAATCTCCTCCTCGGTCGGGGGGACCAGGAGATGGCGGAACGCGGGAAGGTCCTCGGGACCGGTCACCAGGAACTTCCGGGACCGCGGGGTCAGGTAGTCGTCCAGGAAGGGCACGTGATCCCCCCAGGGCCAGTCCTCGGTCTGACGGACCTCGGTGGTCAGGGTGCCCTCCGGCGTGTGGTACTCCTTGACCAGGATGGGGGTCGGCTCACCCGGGACTGTCTCCACGCGCTCCTCTATTCTGACCCTCGGATCGTAGGAGACGGGCAGCCCATGCAAGTTGACGTGGTCGGTGAGGTAGACCGGCGGGCGAGGGGGGATCTGCACGTAGGTGTCCAGACCCATGTCCACCTGCCGACGGACGAAGTCGTCGTAGTCGTGGCTGAGGTCCCGGAGAGCGTTGTACAGCATGAAGCTGCACGGGACATGGTCCGGTTGGCGACAACTGAGAGCATCAAGCATCCGCTGACGTGAGGACATTCCGAGCATCGAGAGACTCCCTCCATCGTTGAGCGTTGAGCGGAGCATAGCGGGGCCCGGAGCCGGCGGTCAAGGTACGGGACGAGCACAGACCCTTGACAGGCCAGGAACCCGCCGGTAAGGTCGGCGCCGGTGAGAACGAATCCCAGCGTCGTCCCACGCTGGTTGTGCATACCCTAGCCGTCTGGAGGTCCCAGTGTCGAATCAAGAGTTTGAACTGAACCCCGACCAGCTTCGCCGCACCTGTGACCCGGCTGAGTTGGGCTTCGAGAGCACGGAGGAGCTTCCACCGTTGGAGGAGGTCATCGGGCAGGACCGGGCGGTGCGGGCGGTCTCGTTCGGCATGGGGATGGACAGCCCCGGCTATCATATCTATGCCCTGGGCCCGGTGGGTACCGGCAAGACCACCACCATCAGGAGCTTCCTGAAGCAGAAGGCTGCCGGAGAGCCGGTCCCCGATGACTGGTGCTACGTCAACAACTTCGATGACAGCGACAAGCCGCGGGCCCTGCGCCTTCCCGGGGGGATGGGGGCCAAGTTCCGGGTGGATATGGACTCCTTCGTCCAGGCCCTCCAGGCGGAGATACCGCGGGTGCTGGAGAGCGATCAGTATCAGCAGGAGCGAGTGGCCATCGAGAGGGAGTTCGAGGAGAGCCGCCAGGCCCTGTTCCGAGAGATCGAGCAGGAGGCGGATTCCCGCAATTTCCGGCTGCTCCAGACCCCTCAGGGCATAGGGTTCGCCCCGGTGGTGGGCGAGAGCGTCATGTCCCCGGAGGAGTTCAGCCAACTGGAGGAGGGCCGGCGTAAGGAGATCCAAGAGGCGCAGCGGGGCCTCCAAGAGGAGCTCCGGGAGCGCTTGCGGCGTATGCCCCAGCTGCAGAAGGAGACCCGAGAGAAGCTCGATGAGCTCGATCGGCGCACGGTAGGTTTTGCCGTGAGTCACCTGATCGAGGACTTGGAGGAGACCTACGGCGGGTTCGATCGCATCGTGGAGTTCCTCCGGAAGGCTCAGGCCGACATCCTCCACAACGTGGCTGCCTTCAAGCAGGCGGAGGCGTCGGACGAGACTCAACAGGGGCCGTTCACGCAGCTGATGGACCACAAGCAGACTCAGTTCGACCGCTACCGGGTGAACCTCATCGTGGACAACAGCGGCCTTGAGGGGGCGCCGGTGATCTTCGAGAGCAACCCCAGCCACCAGAACCTCATCGGCCGGATCGAGCACCAGGCTCAGTTCGGGGCCCTGGTCACCAATTTCACCATGGTCCGAGGCGGCGCCCTGCACCGCGCCAATGGGGGATACCTCATGGTGGAGGCCCGGAACATCCTGTCTAAGCCCTTCTCTTGGGAGGCCCTGAAGCGGGCCCTCAAGGACCGCTTGGTACGGATCGAGGCCATGGGAGCGGAGTACCAGGTCATCTCCACCCGTACCCTGGAGCCGGAGCCGATACCGTTGGACGTTAAGGTCATCGTCATTGGTGAGCCTTCGCTCTACTACATGCTCTATAGCCTGGACGAGGACTTCCAGGAGCTGTTCAAGGTGAAGGCCGACTTCGCCGTGTCCATGCCGTGGGACACCCGCTGCCCGGAGCAGTATGCCCGCCTGATCGCCAACGTCTGTCGGGAGGAGAGCCTGCGTCACTTCGCTCCCTCGGGGGTGGCGGAGGTGGTCGAACAGGGGGCCCGGTCGGTGGAGGACCAAGGGCGGCTGGCGGTGAAGTTCGGGGAGATCGTGGACTTGATCCGCCAGGCGAATTACTGGGCCGGGCAGAATGGGCACGATCTGATCCGAGGTGAGGACGTGAGCCAGGCTCTGGACGAGAAGACCTATCGCTCCAACCGGATCGAGGAGCGTCTCCAGGAGATGGTGGACGACGGCACCATCATGATTGACACCGAGGGCGAGGTGGTGGGCCAGATCAACGCTCTCGCGGTCATCTCCATGGGGGACTACGCCTTCGGCCGGCCATCGCGGATCACGGCTAGGACTAGCGCCGGCCGGGCCGGAGTAGTGAACATAGACCGGGAGATCGGCCTGGGCGGACCGATACACAACAAGGGGGTGCTCATCCTCTCCGGGTACCTGAACGGCAAGTATGCCGAGGACGTGCCCCTTTCGGTGTCGGCCAGCATCACCTTCGAGCAGAGCTACGAGGGGGTGGAGGGAGACAGCGCCACCTGCGCCGAGCTCTATGCCCTGCTCTCCAGCCTCTCCGGCTACCCCCTGCGTCAGGACCTCGCGGTTACCGGGTCGGCGAACCAGATGGGGCAGGTCCAGGCCATTGGCGGCATCAACGAGAAGGTCGAGGGCTTCTTCGCGACCTGCAAGGCCAAGGGCCTGACCGGGACTCAGGGAGTGGTCATGCCCCGGGCCAACGCCAAGAACCTCATGCTGCGGGAAGAGGTGATCGAGGCGGTGCGACAGGGGCAGTTCCACGTCTACGCCGTCACCACCGTGGACGAGGGCAT
>JBBQIE010000275.1:0-4352 GCA_038324625.1 Anaerolineae bacterium
ATCGCGAAGGACGCGAAAAGGGGCGAAAATGTCCTGGTTCGTGTGAGGGTAGAACGGGGTTGGAGTGGGCCCTGGGACAAGCGCCGGCAGACGAGGCGGGAGGGGCGGGCGGCTAAAGGCGCCCGCTGAGGTCCTTCGGCCAGGGGATGGAGTCACGCGGCTTTCTTGGCCGAAGGCCCTCAGCGGTGGGCTTCAGACCGCCGCCTGACATCACGCGAACCAGGGCAGAAAAGGGGCGAAAACACGAAAGGGCCTCGTCGTTGACGAGGCCCTTTCGCCTGGTGGGAGAGTCCCACGAGTCAGTCCTCAACAGCTTTCCTTGTCTTCGCTTTGCGCCTTAGCGTCTTTGCGTGAGACTCCCTTCCCCGACCCTGAGCTGCCGCCCTACCGGTAGCGCCCGACCTCCTGCAGGGCCTCCCACATGGCCATGACGTTCTCCGGGGGCACGTCGGACTGGATGTTGTGGACGGTGTTGAAGACGTAGCCCCCACCGGGCATGAGGGCCTCGACGTTCCGCTTCACGTCGTCCTTCACTTGCTCGGGAGTGCCGTTGGGAAGCACTCCCTGGGTATCCACGCCCCCGCCCCAGAACACTAAAGCGTCGCCGAAGTCCCGCTTCAGGGCCGCCGGCTCCATGCCGGTGGCGGTCACGTGGACCGGGTTCAGGATGTCCACCCCGATCTCGATAAAGTCCGGCAGCATCTCCCGGACGCTCCCGCAGGAGTGGAAGAAGAGCTTGGCTCCCGGGGCCAACTGGTGGATGCGGTCGTTGATCACCTTGAGCCGGGGCTTCATGACCTCCCGGAAGAGGGCCGGGGAGATCAACTGGGAGATCTGGGTGCCGTAGTCGTCCGCCTCGGAGACCACATCCACCAGGCCCGCCAGACTGGGCAGGGCCATCTCCCAGAAGTCGAGCTTGCACTGGACCATGCGGTCCAGCAGGGCCTCGGCCGAGGGCCGGTCCACCAGCAGGTCCACCATGAAGTTCTCGGTGCCCCGGATGCGTTGGGCCATCTCGAAGATGCCCGCCAGCACCCCCTTGATCATGACCGCCTTCCCCTGGGCCCGGTACCTCTCCGCCTGCTCTGCGAGGCCCTCTATCCTTCGGGGGTCGCCGCAGTCCGGCCAGGGGTAGCCCTCTATCTCCCCCGGAGAGGTGCTGCTGCCGGCGATGGGGTTACGCACGATGGAGTAATAGAGGCCACCGTCCTTGGGGAGGTGGTAGGTGATCCCCCATTCGTCCCGGTACTGCCAGTACTCGCCGGCATCCTCGTTGACCACGTTCCAGTTGTGGGCGTTAAGAGGGAAGAGGCCTCGGATATCTATGCCCAGGCGCTCGATCACGTCCTCGTCGGGCAGAGCCAACTGCTGAATGGTGTCGGGAACGGTGGGCTCCACCGCCGGCAGGCCCAGATACCGGCGCAGGTTCTCGTAAGCCCGCAGGGTGATACCGGTTACCTGGGTGCTGCCCATATCGAAGGGGACCCGGTCCGGCTCCCGGTGGTCCAGCGCCGTCAGCACGCGCTCTCTTGAGGTCATGAAGCACTCCTGTCGAGCGAATCCCCCCGACGTCGCCTTCGCCATCGGGCTCACAAGGCTCATTCTACCAGAAGGCGAGCCCCGGGGCGCGCCCTCTGATAGTGGCACAGTCACAACGGTGTCTCCCACCTTTGCGCCTTAGCGTTTCTGCGTGAGATCCCCACCCCCGACCTCACCAGCGCCAGAGAACGCGCCGGAAGGCCTCCCCCACCGCCTGCCAAGCCACCTCCGGCCGTTGGGCCCGGTAGTCGTTGGCATCCGAGCCTCGGAATCCCCAGGCGGCCAGGTTGCGCACCCCGGCGGCATAGGCCGCCTCCGCCCCCATGACGATCTCGATCTCCCGGCCGGCGGGCACGGCGAAGGATTGCAGCCACAGGTGATGGTCCTTCCCGTGGCGGTTGCAGGTCTCCAGCAGCTTGCGGGACCACTCGGAGACGTAGGCCTGCACCTGGACCGGCTGCCCGTACCAGTAGGGATCGGTGCCCAGGTTGTCCACGTAGGGCAGAGCGGCGAAGTCGTCCCAGTTCTTGTCCCCGAAGCGGGCATCGGTGGAGGGCATGAGGCACACGCAATTGCGGCCGCCCTTGGCATGGACGAACTCCGTCATCTCGGCGAAGAAGTCGAGGACACTGGAATGGCGGAAGTCGGTCACGTCCTCGGTCATCTCCGTGGGCATCTCGTAACCGTAGGTGTCCTTAAACAGGCCCTGGCAACGAGAGCAGCGGCAGCCCCACTCCGGCGCCTCGCCCTCGGCGCCGTCGCTGAAGGCCAGGCGGGGCTCATCCCAGAAGACCATCTCCGCCAGGGTGGCCATGGCCGCCTCGGCCCAGCCCTTGAGGGCCTGCCGGTATTCCTTACTGTGCAGACAAGCCCGACCGACGGGCTGACCGGTGTTCAGGACCTGGCGGGAGTCGGGATAGTCGGCCAGCCATCCGGAGACCTCCCCGGCGAAGATGCGCCCCATGCCCCAGGAGTCAATCCAGGCCTCCAGGCCATACTCGTGGGTGATTCGGACGATATCCTTGAGCACCTCGCGATGACGCATGTAGTCGTTCTCGCTGAACATATGAACGACGTAGGTGCAGTTGTGGGCGATAATGTCACGCATGTCCTCACGCACGTGAGTGAGCATCCGGTTGCCGTGATAGGCGATGCCTGTCTTCGTCATCTGCATGTCCGATCTCCGCCGTCAGAAATGTGGCTCAGGCAGTATCCACGAGCCCAGAGCAGCGTCAACCGGAGGGGGAATCTCACGCAAAGACGCCAAGGCGCCAAGGGGAAAAGGCAGGAAAAGGTGTTGAACCTTGCTGGTAAAGCATCTCCTTCCTCAATGCCCCATCCTTCCTGTTCTTCTTTGCACCTCTGCGCCTTTGCCTGAGATCCCTCTCCCCCGAGGCTCACCTTTGCTGTTTTCACGGACGGAGGTCTCGGTATATACTGGCCCAAGCCCCTAGGATAATGCCGACTGATGAAAGTGATTTTGGGAATCGAGACCTCCTGCGACGAGACCGCCGCCTCCGTGGTGATCGAAGGGCGACGGATCGTCTCCAACGTGGTCGCCTCTCAGGTGGCTCTGCACCGAGAGTACGGCGGCGTCTTCCCGGAGATGGCCAGCCGGGAGCACGTCAAGGCCATCTCGGTGGTGGTGCAGGAGGCGGTGGCACCCCTCCCCGGCGGCCTGGACGACGTGGAAGCAGTGGCGGTCACCCACGGCCCTGGGCTCTCGGGCTCCCTCTTGGTGGGGGTCAACCTGGCCAAGGGCCTGGCCTTCGGTCGGGGTCTGCCGCTCCTGGGTATGAACCACATCCTCTCCCACATCTACGCCAACTGGCTGATCCCCCTGGACCACGACCGGGCGGAGCCGGTGGGCCCCGAGCCCCAGTTCCCCTTGCTGGTCCTGGTGGTCAGCGGCGGCCACACCGACCTGGTGATCATGCGAAGCCACCAGGACTACCACGCCATCGGCCATACCGTGGACGATGCCGCTGGCGAGGCTTTCGACAAAGTGGGAAGGCTCCTGGGCCTGCCCTACCCCGGGGGCCCGGAGATCGAGAAGGTAGCCGCCCACGGCCTGGCCTCAGCGGTGGACATCCCTCGTATGCGCATGAGGGACTCCTACAACTTCAGCTTCAGTGGCCTGAAGACGGCCACCCTAAGGGTGGTGCAGTCCTACGGCCGCAACGGCGAGGACCCCGATCCGGCCCGGCTCCCCCTGGCCAACATCGCCGCTGCCTTCCAGGAGTCGGTGGTGGATGCCCTAGTGGGCAAGACGGCGGAGGCGGCCGAGGCCTACGACGTGCGCCAGGTGCTCATCGCCGGCGGGGTGGCGGCCAACAGCCGTCTGCGCCAAGTGATGAGCCAGAGCCTGAAGGGCATCCCAGTGCGCTACCCGAGCAAGAACCTCTGCACCGACAACGCCGCCATGGTGGCGGCGGCCGCCTTTTACCAGCAGGAATCGGCCCAGGTGGGCTGGGATCTGGATGTGTTCCCGGGCCTGCGTCTGCCGGGGAACCTAACCCCCTAAGCGCCAGCCAGTAGCCTGGCTATTGCCCCTTCCCTGCGAAGGAATGGGGAGCCGAGTCACCTCTCCTTTTTCAGGGGCTCCGGGGGAGAGGTTCTCCGCCCCGATCACCCGCCGCCCCGGCACTGCCATCCCCGCCCTCGACCTCGTAGCGCACCAGCCAGGATTCGGCGTCGGCCAGGGCGGCCCTAGCGGCCTCCACCGTGGCCACGTCCGGGTCGGCGGGGGCGTAGCGGGCGGACACGTAGGCGCCGGTGAGCACATCCAGCGAGTTCTCCAGGTCCGGCATCTG
>JBBQIE010000276.1:0-4346 GCA_038324625.1 Anaerolineae bacterium
CGGCATGGATGCCGAACATCTTGCCCAGGCGGCCGCCGTCTATCACCTCCTTCAGGCGGCGATAGAGGGGGTTGTAGCGGGACTGGAACACGGCCGCGAGCTTCACCCCGGCCTTGTCCGCCTCCTCAATCAGCCGGTCAATGGCGGCCAGCTTGATGTCAATGGGCTTCTCCACCACCACGTGCTTGCCGGCCCGGACGGCGCGGATCCCGAACTTGGCGTGCATGCCGCTGGGCAGGGCGATACTAACCACTTCCACATCCGGGTTACGGAGCATACGCCCGAAGTCCTTGTACTTCTTGGCCCCGTAGCGGTCGCCCACGGCATTCAGGCGCTCCTCGTCAATGTCGCAGACGGCCACCAACTTGGCGCTGGGTAGGTCGTAGATGTCGCGGGCGTGTCCCGCCCCCATGCCAAGCCCGGCCACCCCAAATCCGATCTCTCTCTCAGCCATTATGAGACCTCCTCGGGTTGCTTTGCCGGTGCCTTTCGACTACATCCGCCCGCGGGCGGCCGAGAGCGTCGGCGAAGCTCGGTAACGCTCCGGTAATGATGTTGCATGTGGGTGATTCTGACAAGGGGAGAGGCTGACGGCTCACCCGCGGGATATACAGTGGGATGCCGGCGTATGCTCCAAGACATCAGCTCGCACGCACACGGAGCGAGGGCTCTCTTCCCCGATTTTCTCCGTGACTCCGTGCCTCCGTGGCCCGTCTCAGCCGTGCCCGGCGCTCTCCGGCCGGCGGAAGCGCTCGTCCAGGTCCAGGGTGCGGCGGAGGCCCTCGGCCAACTGCACTTTCGGGGTATAGCCCAACAGCTCTCCCGCCAAGGTGATGTCGGCCACCGCGTGGGAGACGCCGCCCTCCTGGGAGGGGTTATAGATGGCGTTAGCCGAGCGACCCACCGCCTCCTCCACCAGACTCACCAACTCCCGGACGCTGTGCTCGCTCCCGCTGCCCACGTTGATCACCCGACCACCGAGGCCCTCTCGGGTGCCCGCCGCCACCAGGGCGTCGGTGACGTCGTCAATGTAGACGAAATCGCGGGTCTGGCGGCCGTCCCCAAAGACGACCAGGGACCCGCCGCTGAGGGCGCGCTTGAGAAACAGGGGCACCACCGGGGCGTGAGAGGCGGGCAGGGGTTGCCGGGGGCCGTAGGTGTTGAACACCCGCAGGGCCACGGTGTCGAACCCGGTGAGCCTCCCCAGGGTCAGGGCGTAGTGCTCGGCGGCCAGCTTGCTCACGGCATAGGGCGAGCCCGGGTTGGGGGGAGCCCCCTCCCGGATGGGTTTCTCCGGCTGGTCGCCATACAGCGCCCCGGATGAGGCCAGGACCAGCTTCGGCACCCCCACGTCCCGGATGGCCTCCAGCAGGCAGACCGTCCCCCCCACGTTGACGTCGTTGTAGTCCCGAGGGTATAGGTTCGAGGCCGGAACCGATACCTTGGCCGCCAGGTGATAGACGCAATCGGTGTCCTGGAGGAGATTCCACAGCTTGGGCACATCCCGGACGTCCCCACGGGTGAAGAGGACCTCGTCCCCCAGCTGGGCCGGGTCCCCGGCGCTCAGGTCATCGAGGACATGAACCTCGTGCCCAAGAGAGGCGAGGCGGTTGGCCAGGGCGCTGCCCAGAAACCCGGCCCCGCCGGTGATCACAAAACGCATGGCTTACTCCAGATGCTGATGCCGAGGACGGGACCGACTCACTCCCCCATCCCCGGCACCACGATGAATCGCTAACCGGTAACCGTCACTCGGACGTGCTCCGTCTCCACGCTGTTCCCGGCGGCATCGAAGCCGATGACGTACACCTCGTGCTCCCCGGCCGGGATGTCGTTCAGCATCACCTTGAAGGCATAGGGGACCACGGTGCTCATTCCCACCGGGTTTCCATCCACGTAGAACTCTACCCTATCCATCCGCAGGTTGTCCACGGCATCCACCTGGATGGTGAACCAGGCGCCTTCCACGTCGCTCCGGGAGTGGCTGCTGCCGGGATAGGGGTGGTTCAGGGTCACCTGGGGCGGCTCGTTGTCCACGGTGACCTGCACGTTGGCCACTCGCTCCACCGAGTTATGGTCCACCACCGACAACTGGATGGTGTAGAGACCGGAGAGCCCGGCAGTGTCCCAGTACTCCAGCACCCCGTGGTCCACCTGGTCCCCGTGGTCGGAGCCGATGGTCATCCAGGCCGAGGGGTTGAGGCCCTCCCCGTACTTCAGCCGGTAGACGGCGAAGTTGTCGCAGCGGGCATTCCCGGTGATCTCCACGATCCCCTTCAAGTACTGGTAGGCGGCCGGGGTGAGGATGGCCGCCTCGGGGTTGGCCGCCGCCTCCTCCGGCAGGGGGTCATACTCGGTGGGCGGCTGGGGGATCTGGTTCTCCCGCACCCAATCCGCCGCCTCGGGCGGGTAGATCTCGTAGACCCGCTCTTCCACCAGCTCCGGCGGAGTGTACACCGTCGCCAGCCGCCCAGTCTCCTTGTTGATCCGGAAGAGCTGATGCATGGTGCAGTAGTTGGTGGGCTCGGTGCCCTGGACGAATATCTCGGTCATAGTCTGGGGACACTGGTCGGTGGCCAACTGCCCGGAGAGAGTACAGACTCGCGCCTCCACGATGCCCGGGGGCCGCTGGAAGGTCTCCACCGGCTGACCCTCGTGGATCTTCTGCATCACCTCGTGGTAGATGGGCCCGGCCCCGGTGGACCCCAGGAGCCGGGTCATCTTGTGCCGGTCGGCGTTTCCGATCCACACCCCCACAGTGTACTGAGGGGTGAAGCCCATGGTCCAGGCGTCGCGGTTCTCATTGGTGGAGCCGGTCTTGCTGGCCACCGGGCGGTCGTCCAGCACCAGGTTGGCGCCGCTGGCGCCGAAGGCCGGGGCCCGCGCCGCCGGGTCGGAGAGGATGCTCTGGAGGATGTAGGCGTACTGGGGCTCCACCACCTTCCGCACTTCCGGTTGAGCATACTGCTTCAGGATGTTCCCGTCCGAGTCCTCCACCAGGAGGATGGACACCGGCTCCAACTCTCGGAACCCGGGCCGTCGCTCCCAAGCAGGGACCGGCTGCCCGGCCATGTAGCCGCCGTTGGCGATGACGCTGTAGGCGAAAACGTGGTCCAGCAACCGCACTTCCTTGGCCCCCAGGCCCAGGCTGAGGCCGTAGTAGTCGTCGGTGAGGGTGGTGATCCCCAGGCGGCGGACCATCTGCACCACGTTGGAGATGCCCACCATATCCAGCAGTTTCACCGCCGGGATGTTGTAGGAGCAGGCCAGGGCCCCCCGGAGCCGCTGGGCCCCGTGGTAGTTCATGTCAATGTTCATGGGGGAATAGGGCTCGTTGGGGGGGTTGGGGAAGGTGGTGGGAATGTCCATCACCACGGTGGCGGCGGTGTAACCCTGTTCGAAGGCGGTCAGGTAGACGTAGGGCTTGAAAGAGGAGCCCGGCTGGCGGGGGGCCAGGGCCATGTTCACCTGGCCGTCAATGTCCTCGTCGTAGTAGTCCACGCTCCCCACCATGGCCAGGATCTCGCCCGTCTGGGGGCGGATGACCACTACCGCCGAGTTGGTGGCGTCGTTGTCCACCCCGTACTCGGCGATGCTCCGGGAGGCGGCCTCCTGGGCCAGGTTCTGGATGTCCATGTCCAGGGTGGTGTAGACCCGCAGGCCCTTGCGGTACATGGCGTCCCCGTACTCCCGCTCCAGCAGGTCGCGGACATAGATGGCGAAGTGGGGCGCCTGCATCTCGAAGCGCTCCGTGGGCGGGTGGATGACCAGCTCTTCCTGTTTGGCGGCGTAGGCGTCCTCGGCGGAGACCAGGCCCTGGCGCACCATGGTATCCAGGACGATCTCCTGGCGGGTCTTGGCGATCTCGGGGTTATCAATGGGGTTGAGGCCCGGAGACTGAGGGATGTGGGTCAGCATGGCCGCTTCCGCCAGGCTCAGTTCCTGGACGTGCTTGCCGAAGTAGACGTTGGCCGCCGCCTCGATGCCGTAGGCGTGGTTCCCGAAGTAGTTGCTGTTGAGGTACCACTCCAGGATGCGGTCCTTGCCCTCCCGGCCCGGGTAGCGCCGGGAGATCTCCAGGGCCAGGATGGCCTCCTTGATCTTGCGGGAGTAGGAGATCTCGTACCGCTCCTCCGGGGGGATGAGGACGTTCTTCACCAACTGCACCGTCAGGGTGCTTCCGCCCTGAACCTGATCCCCGGCGAGGTTGCTCATGAAGGCGCGGCCGATGCCCTCGAGGTCAATGCCGGGGTTGGTGTAGAAGTTCTTGTCCTCCATGGCGATGGTGGCCTGAGCCAGGTAGACGGGCATCTGGCTCAGGGGCACGTAGGTCCGGTCGCCGCGAG
>JBBQIE010000277.1:0-4345 GCA_038324625.1 Anaerolineae bacterium
GTGAGGCTTCGCCCCATCTCAGAATGACCAGTCCTTAGTCGCTTCGTCATACCTGCATGGTTCGCCACTTCCCGGAGCGATATCTCAGGGTGGTGGCGGTGGCCCGAGCGGCGCCGTCCAGCACGTTGGCGATGTAGATGCCGGACAGCCCCCAGCCCAAGACCGGGCCGAAGAGATAGGCGAAGGGCAGCCGGAACAACCATACCCCGAGGAAGCTGGACAGCATGGGGAAGCGGGTATCCCCGGCGCCTCGAAGACTGCCGGCGGTGACCTGGGCCACGGCCTGGAAGGGCTGGGAGAGGGCGATGACCATCAGGGCCTTGGAGCCGATGGCCACGATCTCCGGGTCGGGGCTGAAAAGGCTCATCACCTGTCGCCCGAACAGGGCCATTAGGGCGCTGGCGGAAGTCATCCATACCACGGCCATGAGAGTGGCGTGGCGGGAGGCCCGCTCGCTCAGATCCGGACGCCCGGCGCCGAGGCACTGGCCCACCATGGCCGTGGCCCCCAGGGCGAAGCCCATGCCGGGCTGGAAGGCCAGGGACATGGCCTGGAAGGTGATGCGCTGAGTGGCGTAGACCACCGTGCCCAGCCCGATGGCGACGATGCCATAGAGCAGATTGCCCCCGGAGATGAAGAGTTGCTCCGCCATCGAGGGTAGCCCGATCTTCAGGAGCCTCCAGATTAGGGGCAAGTCCAGCCCCCAACCCGCCAGTCCCCGGATGCTGACGCTGCGGTCCCCGCGCACAAGGAGACCCAGAAGGACCGTTGCCCCTACCCCTCGGGATATGGTGGCGCTCCAAGCCGCCCCGGTTACCCCAAGGGCGGGGAAGCCCAGCTTGCCGAAGATGAGGACGTAAGACACGGCGATGTTGATCACGTTGATCATGCCGGTGACTTTCATGGGAGTGCGGGTGTCGCCCGATCCCCGCAAGGCGGCGCTGCAGACCAGCATGGTTATGAGGAGGATGCTCGCCCCGGTGATGATGCGGAAGTACTGACTTCCCAGGAGCACCACCTCGGGCTCGGCGCCCATGGCGCGGATGAGCCAATCGGAGAGGAATATCCCCACGGCGGCGAAGGCCAGGGAGACGAAAAGCCCCAGGGTCAGCGACTGCTTGGCGATGCGGTCGGCCTCCTCCGGCCGGCCGGACCCGGTGAGGCGTGCCACCAGCACCGTGGTGCCGGTAGTAAGGGCGGCAATGGAGGCCTGCATCACCATGATCAACTGGGAGGAGGAGCCGATGCCGGCCACGGCGCTGGCGCCCAAGTGCCCCACCATCATCATGTTGGCGGTCCCCAGGGCGGTCTGGAAGAGATTCTCCAGGGTGATGGGCCCGGCCAGGCGGTTGACCGCTCGCGACACCTCGGCCGCGGACCGCGGTACCACTCGGTTGGCGGCGCGGTGTCTAGGGGCAGGTTCCGCCGAGGCTGGAGGCATGGGATCGCAAACGGGACTGGTTTCGGACGTCACTAGACCTCGAGTTTGCGCCAATGGCCGGCGCGGTAGCGGAAGAACTGGGCGATCCCCCGGGCGATTCCGTCCACAACGTTCGAGATGTAGATGCCGGGAAGACCCCAGCCCATCACCGGCCCGAACAGGTAACCGAGGGGCAGGCGGATCAGCCAGACCCCGAGGAAGGTGGAGATCATGGGGAAGCGGGTATCCCCGGCTCCCCGTAGGCTTCCCGCCAGCACCATGGAGACGGCCATGAAGGGCTGGGAGAGGGCGATCACTTTGAGGGCATCGGTGCCGATCCGAACCAGTTCCGGGTCCGAGGTGAAGACTCGCATGATGGGGGCACCAAAGAACACCATGGTGAGGCCCATCAAGGTCATCCAGACAACGGACATCCGTACCGCGTGCCAGGAGGCCAGTTCGCTCAGGTCGGGCCGGCGAGCGCCCAGACACTGGCCCACCATGGCGGTAGAGGCCATGGCGAATCCCATGCCGGGCATATAGGAGATGGACAGGGCCTGGAAGGTGACCCGCTGAGCGGCATAGACGACGGTGCCCAGCTTGATGGCGATGATGCCATAGATGAGCATGCCGCCGCTCATGGCCATCTGCTCCAGCATGGAGGGGAGCCCGATGCGCATGATGCGCCAGGACATGGGGAGGTCCGGTCGCCAACCTTGACGCCCGAGGATGTTCAAGGCGCCTCGTCCCCGCAATAGGACCCAGAGTAGAACCAGGGTGCCGATGCCGCGGGAGAGGGCGGCCGCCCAGCCGGCCCCGGTCACGCCCATGGCCGGCACGCCCAGCCGACCGAAGATCAACACCCAGGAAGCGGCGATATTGACGATGTTGATCAGGCCGGTCACCATCATCGGGGTGCGGGTGTCGCCGGCGCCGCGCAAGGCACCACTGATGACGAACATGCCGAGCATGGCCGTTCCGGTGACGGTAGTGACCTGTAGATACCCGGCCCCGGCGGCTATCACACCGGCGTCGGCTCCCAGAACCGCTATGGCTTCGTCGGAGAAGTAGTAGCCGAGGACGCCGAAAAGGAGGGACAGCACCAGGCCCAGGAGGAGAGACTGCTTGGTTACGAAGTTGGCCTCTTCGTCCTGTCCGGCTCCGACGAACCGAGCGATCAGCACGGTGGTGCCGGTGGTCACGGCGCCGAAGGCCGCCTGCACCACGAAGAGGATCTGGGTGGCGGTGCCGATGCCGGCGATGGCCGTGGCCCCCAGGCTGGCTACCATGATCATGTTGGCCGTGCCCAGAGCCGTCTGAAAGACGTTCTCCAGGATCACCGGCCAGGCCAACTCATTGACGGCCCGGGTAACTCGATCGGCGGATTCGGGCACGGCGCTGCGACGGGCGACCGGTGGCCGAGCGGCAACGACCCGTCCGCGGGAACTCATGGGCGGGGACTCGGTTGAGGATGGGTGGCGATCGGGGTGCGGGACGTGACGCGAATTGTAGCTACCTCTCTTGGCCTCGGAGCTGACCGCAGCCAGCGCGGATGCTGACCCCGCGGCTGTAGCGCACGGTACAGGGGATTCTAGACCGGCTGAGCACGGCGCGAAAGTCCCGAGCCGTCTCTCGGGATGAGGGGCGAAAGTCACATTCCTCCACCGGGTTGAGGGGAATGAGGTTGACGTGCGCCGGCAGAGACCCGATCAGAGAGACGAGGCGACGAGCGTGCTGAGGCGAGTCGTTCACCCCGGCCAGCAGGACATACTCGAAGGTCACTCTTTGGCCCCGGGAACGGGCGTACAGATTGCAGGCGGCCATGAGTTCCCGGAGGCTGGTCTTGCCGGCGATGGGCAGAATCCGTCGCCGAGTCTCCTCATCCGGTGCGTGAAGCGAGACCGCGAGCCTGACCGCGTAGGGCACCTGGGCCAAGTCGAGTATTCTTTCCGGCAGGCCCACGGTGGAGAGGGTGATACGCGAAGGACTGATGTCCAGACCGGAGGGGTCGGATAAGCGGGCGATGGCGGCCAAGGTGGGCCCGTAGTTCAAGAGCGGCTCGCCCATGCCCATGAAGACGACATTGCTCACCCTCTCCGCCGGAGTCTGGGATGCCAGCAGGCGGGAGAAGTACACCACCTGAGTGACGATCTCCCCGGAGGTGAGGTGGCGGCGAAAGCCGCCCTGGCCGGTGGCGCAGATGGTACACTGCATGGGGCACCCCACCTGAGTGGAGACGCATACGGTCCGGCCATGGGGTTCCTGCATGAGCACGGCCTCGATGGTCTCCCCATCGCTCAGTTGGAGCAATTCCTTGCGAGTGCCGCTCGCGGGATCCGTTTCCTCCCTGACGCCGGCGGTAGCGGCGAGGGTGTAGCGCCCGCTCAGGGCCCGCCGAAGGTCCGCGGGGAGGTTGGTCATCTGCTCGAAGTCCGCCACCAGATGGCGGTAGGCCCAGTCCCACACCTGCCGGGCCCGGTAGGAGGGGGCGCCAAGCTCCTGAAGGGCCGCCGCCAAGTCCTCGCTGCTCAGGCTGTAGAAGTCGGATCGTATGTCAGGCATATCGGCTCGATTTCACCGCCGCCAAGCGGATGGAGCGGTGCTTCGATGGATTGCGGAATGAGACTGTGGGTCTACGACGAACGGTGTTTCCAGGCGGCCAGCAGATCGAGCGGGCCGTCGAATTCAGCGTCGGGTTTGGGGTCGAAGCGATCCCGATCCTCGGCGGTACTGACACCGGAGCGCACGAAGACGGTGACGAGTCCGGCATCGTGGCCTCCCAGGATATCAGTCTCCAGGCGGTCTCCTAGGCAGGCTACCTCGGGAGCGCTCAGGCCCAAGTGCCCTCGGGCCCAGTCGAAAATGCGGCGCCGCGGCTTGCCGATGATGATCGGCTCCACGTCCGTGGCTGCCTCAATGGCGGCC
>JBBQIE010000278.1:0-4327 GCA_038324625.1 Anaerolineae bacterium
CGTAGCCCCACCCCGTCAGCGGGCCACCGGTGGGGCCCACGGTGAATAGCCGAAGCGACTCCCCCAGGTAAAACCCCAGGCCCTCGCGGGCGCTGATGGCCGGCCATCCCCCGGCGCTGCGCAACATCACCGGCAGCCAAGGTAGATAGAGGACCAGGACGGCCGCCTGCATCACCACCCAGACTCTTGTCTCTCGGCGCCACTCCCGCCGATGCCGGAGCCACCGGACGACCACGGCGAGGTTGTGCAGCGCCAGGACCACTATCCCCAGGTAGTGAGTCCACACCAGCGCCGCCATCAGGAGGACGTAGGCCACGGGCAGGGCGAGGCCGCCCCGACCTCGGTCCCTCGTCTGCATCCACACCGTCAGGCAGGCGGTGCCGGCAGCGGCCAGGAGGGCCACCAGTATGTAGGCCCGCGCCTCTTGGGAGTAGTACACGGCGAAGGGCGATGCGGCCGCCAGGACCCCGGCGGTCAGACCGACGTAGCGGCCGGCCACGGCGGTGGCCCACCACAGGGTGACCAGAACCAACAGGCAGCCCAGCACCGCCGAGAGGGAGCGCATGCCCGCCTCGGAAGTGCCGAACAGCCGGCACCAGAGGTTCAACAGGTAGTAGTACAGGGGCGGGTGGATGTCGGCGGCGGCGGCGGGGCCGATGGCGGATAGGGAGCGGAGGGCCATGCCCCAAGAGTTGCCCTCGTCCGCCCACAGGCTCTGGCGCCCGAGGCCGGGGAAGCGAAGAGCGGCCGCCGCTATCAGCACCAGGCCGGTGCTCACCGCTCGGGGCAGAGCTAGAGCGGGGAACTGGCGAGCCTTGGTGGTCGTCACTATTATGGAGCCGTCGGCAGCCATGCGGCGATTATAGGGACTGGCGTCGCGGGGCGGCAAAACCGGTGCGGCTCCCGACCTAACCGAGGTAGAGGTTTGAGAGGCAGCAACCCGCTCTACGGTTTCCTCTTTCTGCTGGTCATCGTCGTCGCCGTCGGCGCCGGTTGGATCGTCGCCAGCAGCATCCACATAGGTCCCATACGAGCCCCGGACTTGCCGGGAATGCTGGACCGTCTCGGCTCCCCCACCCCGGCCCTGGGAGCGGTGGATGTGCGCCTGGTGACCCCCTCGCCTTCGATCCCGGCCTCCGAGGGAGAGCCGGCCCCCTCCTCCACTCCTTGGCCCACCTTGGCCTTACCCACCGAGCACCCGGCCCCCACCGTGGTCGTGCCCACGTCTCCGGTCTTCGCCGGCCCCACCCCGGGAGCCGCGATAATCGGCACACCGTCGCCTTCGGGCACATCGGCGCTGACACCGGGGACCACCGGCTCCCTGGAGACGATCACCCCCACGCCCACGGCGGCGCCCTATCTCTACCTGCCCGTCGGCGCCCCCACCATGGCCGTGGACCGAGGTTGCGCCTTGGGAGCGGTGTTCGGCTACGTCTTCGACGAGCGGGGCGAGCCCCTTTCCGGCATCCAGCTCCGGGTCTATGACCCCTGGAACCACAACTTCCCCACCATCACCAAGCAGCCCCCCGATACCGGCTACTACGACGTAATCCTGGGGACCGGTCCGGCCACCTACTTCGTGGTAGTGGTAGACAGCCTGGGTAACCAGGTTGCCCCGGTGGTCCAGGTTGATCACAAAGAGGGCTCGCCCGGCTGCTGGTACCGGGTGGACTTCCGGCGCACCCGAGCCCGGTAGCAGCGAGTCCCTGACCGCCATCTCATACCGGGTTCGGCACCAGCCCCAGAGGTGCCGGATCGGCGTCTGGCCTGCTATTATTGCCGGTCACAATCCGCGGCGTGAGGACGGAAGCGAAAGTGAGCGAGAAACGTTTCGAGGAAAGGGTCAGTCTCGAGGGCCACATCATTGACTCCCTCATCCTGCCCCGAGTCTGGGATGCCATCATGGACCTCGGCGGCGACTTCGAGGTCGAGGAGATGCGGGTCGGGCGGCACAAGCGAGAGCAGAGCTATGTACGCCTGAAGGTATTCGCCGACGACGAAGGGCAGTTGCACCGCATCATCGGCAACCTCCAGGACTACGGTGCCGAGTTGGTGGCCGCCGGCGATGCTAGCACCCAACCGGCCCCTACCGACGGGGTGCTGCCTTCGGGCTTCTACTCCACCACCAATCTGCCTACCCAGGTTCGCCTGCACGGCACCTGGACGGATGTGTCTGCCACTGAGATGGACCTGGTGATAGTGGTGGACGAGGAGAACCAGTCGGCCGCCAGCGTGCCCATGTCCGAGGTCCGCCGAGGAGATGAGGTGGTGGTCGGCCACGGAGGAATACGCGTCATCCCTCTGGAACGGGAGCGGCAGCGGGAGGAGTTCTCCTTCATGCAGAGCGCCGTCTCCTCCGAGCGCTCCAAGAAGATCGCTATCGCCGCCATCGCTCGCGAAATGCGGACCACGCGCGAGCGCGGGGAGAAGATCATCTTCGTGGTAGGCCCGGCCGTCATCCATAGCGGCGCCGGGGTATACCTGGCCGGGCTGGTCCGGGGCGGGTTCGTGCAGGTGCTCTTCGGGGGCAACGCCATCGCCACCCACGACGTGGAATCGGCCCTCTTCGGCACCTCTCTGGGTCTGAGCCTGCACAACGGCATCCCGGTAGAGGGCGGCCACCAGAACCACATGCGGGCCATCAACGTCATCCGCCAGGCCGGATCGCTGGCGGCGGCGGTGGAGAAGGGGATCCTCACCCAAGGGGTGATGTACGAGTGTGTCCGCCATGAGGTGGACATGGTCCTGGCCGGCTCCATCCGCGACGACGGTCCCATGCCCGACGTGATCACCGACGTCATCGAGGCGCAGCGAGCCATGCGGGTGGCCCTGCCCGGCGCCGGCCTGGTGGTCATGGTGGCCAGCATGTTGCACTCCATCGCCGTGGGCAACCTCCTCCCGGCGACGGTGCGGGTGGCAGTGGTGGATATCAACCCGGCCGTGGTGACCAAGCTGGCCGACCGGGGCAGCTTCCAGGCAGTGGGCCTAGTGACCGATGCCGAACTCTTCCTCCGCGAACTCTGCGACGAGCTGGACGTCTCCTACTGAGAAAGGCGCGCCCCGCGGGCAATTGCTCCGCATCCGCCGAGAATGCTAGACTGAACCCGTATCGGGCCGTTAGCTCAGTTGGCAGAGCACCTGCCTTTTAAGCAGGGTGTCGTTGGTTCGAGTCCAACACGGCTCATCCATAAGAGGGCTGGACAGCGTTTCCAGCCCTCTTCTCATTGCGCCAAGGACCTCTCGCCTGGTGGAAACTCCCTCTCCGGTGGTGAAAATGGCCCATGCCGTGGCAGGGTCATAATATAGCGTGGCCACGAAATGGTCACGGGAGCGCTAGGTTGCCCGCCTCAGGAGTTCCTCAAGCGTCTCTGGGGCAGCCGCCTGGGGCGCCGGGCAGCGCGTGGCCGTAGGTGGTGAGCACGAGGGTGGCGTTAGCGTGGCCCAGGCGTTCGGCCATGCCGGCTTTGCTAAGCTCGATCTCCTTCCGTGTGCGCACCAGCCGAACCACTATGCTCGTCTCTCACCTCACGGGACAATTGGACCACGGACGGGACTGGTTCGTCAAGTGGAGTCTCGTGCTACATCAAGGTCCTCCGGCATGGTACACTTGTCCCGATATCCAGCCAGGCAGGCATATGGCCAAGACGCTCGGGAGACGCATAGAGGAGCTACGCTTGTCGCGTGGCTTCAGCAAGAAGGAATTGGGGGAGCGCGCCCACATTGACCCTACATACGTGGGGAAGATCGAACGCGGGGAGCGCGTCAACATCTCGCCTGAGATTCTTGATGCCCTAGCCACCGCTCTTGACTACCATCTCTTCGATCTGCTCACCGACATTGGCCTTGGGCGCCAAGGGGGTCTCGACCGTGAGGAACAGTGGCAACGGGACCTTATTCGAGCGTTCGGGGCTTTGCCGCCTGAACTCCAAGAGTCGCAGCTAAGGATTCTGCTTCTGCTCGAAGAACAGGTTCGGCGTCGGACGGTAGAACCCGCAGCCAAAGAGCCGCAAGATACACAAGGGCAGGTGGGGGCAAGAGAGTGATCACTCTGATGGCTTCGTCGCTGGCAGGCATTAGATTCCCCGACCTCCTGGGATCGCAGTAGCACGGATGTTCTAATTCTACTGCAAACCGGGGGCCATTACTAGAGGCAAATGGAAGGAGCCTTCATGCGAACTCTGGCCATCATCTTCGCGCTCTCGGTGCTACTACTGGCCGGCTGTGGCAGTCCCTCCACCACCTCCGCGATCGAGGATGTTACTCCCACTCCCTTGCCGCCCCAGAGCTGCGTCCAGAGCAACCCGGATTACCTGACAGCCCTCGCCAA
>JBBQIE010000279.1:0-4318 GCA_038324625.1 Anaerolineae bacterium
CAGGAGGAATATGTAGAAGGCCCCGCCCCCGAGGAAGGAGGGTAGGATGAGCGGCTTCAGGGTGTTGATCCAGCCCAGGTGCCGGAAGATGATGTACACGGGAATCATGGTGACGTAGCCCGGCAGCATCATGGTGGCCAACACGATCATGAACCAAATGTCGCGACCTTTGAAGCGCAACCTGGCGAAGGAGTAGGCGGCCATGGACGAGGAGAGCATGGCCCCAATTATCGTGGTAGTGGTGATCAGCAGGGAGTTCTTGAGCAAGGTCGGGAAGTGCATCTGCTGGAAGGCGGTGGCGTAATTGTGCCACTGAGGCACGGAAGGGAGCCACTGGGGCGGGTAGGCGAAGACCTCGCCCCCGGTCTTGAGTGAGGACGAGGCCATCCAGAACAGGGGCAGGATGTAAAAGGCGGCCCCGATGAGCAACGCCCCCACGGTTCCGAACCGCTGAAGCCTGCGGGTGGCGGCTATGCCCGCGCCGCCGCGGCGGGATACCGCCTGGGTCGCACTGCCGGCCGAAGCCCGTGATGCCGTTGCCACTATTCTTTCCTTCCGCCGCGCAGGGATGCCTCGTAATGCACCCACATGGGAGAGCTCTGGAACACCAGCAAGGTCAGCAACAGGATGGCCACGAAGAGGACCCAGGCCATCGCCGAGGCGTAGCCCATCCGGAAATACTCGAAGGCATTGCGATAGAGGAGCAGCACGTAGAACAGGGTGGCGTTATTGGGCCCGCCGCCGGTCATCACGAAAGACTGGGTGAAGACCTGCAAGGCGCCGATGATGCCCATCACCAAGCTGAAGAATATGGTGGGCGTCAACTGGGGGATGGTGACGTAACGGAACTCCTGCAGAGCGGTGGCTCCGTCAATCTTGGCCGCCTCATACAGGTGGGCGGGGATGTTCTGCAGGCCGGCCAGGAATATGATGACGGTCCCACCGACGCTCCATAGGCTCATGAAGACCAGGGCCCACAGGGCCGTCTTCTGACTGGTAAGCCACCTGACCGGCTCGATGCCGATGAGGTCGAGCAGCCAATTGAAGAGGCCGAAGTTGGCGCTGAACAGCAGCATCCAGATGAGAGACACCGCCACCCCACCGAGAATGGTCGGCAGGTAGTAGACGGTGCGGAAGACGAGGATGCCTCGGATGCGGACGTTGAGGAGCATGGCCAGGGCAATGGCCAGGGCCATCCCCAGGGGGATGCTGGAGACGGAGTACGTGAGTGTCACTCGTAGAGCTATGGGGAAGAGCCGGTCGGAGAACAACTCCTGATAGTTGGCCAGCCCGACCCACTTGGGTCCGCTAAGCAGGGGATAGTCGGTCATGCTGTAGTAGAGGGAGGCGATCATGGGGCCCAGGGTCAGGCTGAGGAACCCCAGCAGCCAGGGCATGATGAAGAAGTACCCGTCCAGGTTCTCCCGGGCTACGGAGCTGAGACGAGGGCGTCTGCCGGCTGCTGATTGTGTGGCTACGGCCAAGGCCGAGAACCTCCCCGAGTGGTGGAGCGAGTCTAATTGGCCACGGATGCGAAGGCAAACAGGCGTTCCCCCGGGGGCACCGTGCCTCAACCGCGAAGAGGCCGCAGTTTCCGGCGGCCACCTTCCTGTCTATAATCATGAGCCAAGATCCCGGTCTTGGGAATGTCATGGCGCTGCCACCTGACTGCCAAACTTGGTCCCGGTCGAGGGGCAGAGTTCGCCGGCGCTGCGGAGGAGCCTCGATCACAATATGCCCATAGACCTGGATACCGCCCGCTGGCTGCTCTCGCATCTCTACGACAACCCCGCCCTGAGCAACTCCGACCTCCTGAACGATCTGCCCGGCCTGCAGGAGGCCGACCCTCAGAGCCGGGCGGATGCCTTGCGGGCCATCATCCTCGATTGCGTGGACTTTCTGCGCCCTCCCCGGCGGGAGTCCATTCGCGATTCCGAGTCCCGCGGCTATGCCGTCCTCTGGCTCCGCTACGTGGAGGGGATGAGCATCGAGGAAGTGGGGGAGGAGATCGCCCTCAGCGAGAGGCAGGTACACCGAGAGCTGCGAGCGGCGGAGGCCAAGCTGGCGGAGACTCTCGCCACCCACCTGGAGGGCATCGTCAAGTCGGCCGGCCCGGTGGATGAAAAGGGCCCTGAGGTCGAGCCGCTCGTCGTTGCCGCCCGACCGGCTCAGATCAGCCTCACCCATGCGGTCGAGGCCGCCATCGGCACCATCGAGCCCCTGGCCCGGAGCCTGGGACGGTTGGTGAATCTGGAAGTGGAACTGAGCGACGATCGGCTCTTCGCCGACGAGGGGGTGTTGCGGCAACTGCTCATCCAGGCCCTGAGCCTGGCGGTGCAGTGCTCCGGCGACCCGCTGGTGGGTGTATACCTGGGCGGGGCCGGAGACCAGAAGGCCGAGGTGAGGATCGGCCCGGTCACCGAGGAGAAGCCGGTGGCTCCGCGGGCTCGGGAGGCGCTGGCCCAGTTGGCGCGGGCCCTGAACCTCGAACTGTCTCTGCGACAGGACGAGGGAGGGCTGACCATCATCCTCATGGTGCCTTTGCACCAGCCCAAGACGGTGCTGGTGATCGAGGACAGCACCGCTGCCGTGGAGCTATACCGGCGCTACCTGGAGCCGGGAGGGTCCTGGAGAGTGGTGGGGGTCTCGGAGCCCAAGCTGGCCCACGACATGGCCCGGACCCTCCAGCCGGCCATCATCGTCCTGGACCTGCTCATGCCCGGCACGGACGGCTGGACCATCCTCAACGTGCTGCGGGCTCGGGAGGAGACGGCGGACATCCCGGTGGTGGTGTGCTCGGTGTTCCAAGACCCGCTTCTGGCCGAGGCCCTGGGGGCTCGAGCCCACCTACGGAAGCCGGTGTCTCAGGTGCAGCTGCTGTCGGCGGTGCGCCGCTGGGCCCGGTGACCATGTCGGGTGCTGATGCTCAGAGCATTCGTAGGGGCGAACCTCGTGTTCGCCCAGGGCCGCCGAGGGCGAATACGAGATTCGCCCCTACGGATCACGATCACGTGTCGGGATGATCCCCGCGGCGGCATGGCGTAGCTGGAGCACAACCCAAGGTGCCGACGCATCTCCGCATCCGAGACCACTTCGCCTTCGGCCGCGGCTCGTCTGCTCTCTGCTAGAGCGACGATGGTTTCCCCGCTGAGTTCGCCCTCGTCATCTTCTGGGGCGTTCTCAATGGCGGCGATGATAGCATCTTCTGCCTCCAGGGCGCGCAGCATCCGGGCTGCCGTCGGCAGATCGGCCTCGGGTACTAAGTCAACGAGGTCCTTTACTCTCTCGCGCTCGTCTATGACCACGCTCATGGGATCACCTCACATCTAGCGGCGCTTGTAGGCCCGGCTTCGGTGCTCGATAGCCCGCACCGTCACCGTGCCGGCTTTCTTGTCCAGGTAAAGCAGCACCCGCCAATCGCGCACCCGGAGGCGGTATCCCTCCAGAGGCGGGTGCAAGCGGCTCAGATCGCCCTCTCCGCTCTCCGCGAGACGGTCCAGCGCGCGATCCACTTGCTCGGCCACCTGGCGATCGAGTTTGCCCCAGTCGTCGAGAGCCGGCTCCGTCCAGACGATCCGCGCCGTCACAACCCGACCCGACGCCGCGCCTCTTCGTGTGACACGATGCGGCCTTCGGCGATGGCTCGGTCAGACTCGGCCAACTTGGCGATCATCTCGTCGCTCAACTCGCCCTCGTCGTCCTCGGGCGCGTTCTCGAAGGCGGCGATCACCGGATCCGCTGCCGCCAGGGCGCGCAGCATCCGGGCCACCGTCGGAAGGTCCGCATCGGGCACCAAGTCAATTAGGTCTTTCACTCTCTCACGCTCGTCTACGACCACGCTCATGGGATCACCTCACATCCAGCCACCACGGCTCAGGCAACGGCTTCTCACGCGCTGAAGCTACTCTAGCATGGGACCTGGAACCGCGCGAAAGGATCGGGGGCCGGCACGGAAACCCGGCCCCTACGTCCGGTCACTGGCGGGCAGAGCGGGGACGTACTCGGCCTTGGCCCCGGCCAACAGGGCCCGCATGACCTCCAAGACCTCGGCGTCTTTCATGCCGCTGCGTTTGCTGACCTGGACCCAAGACACGCGGGCGTCGTCTTGGAGGGCCACCACTCCGGTGACGGCGATGATGGGTATGCCGAAGAGGCCGGGCTCCTCGCGGATGGCGCGAGCCAGGGCGGCGCCGCTCATGGGCTCCATCACCACGTCCACCAGCACTAGGTCGGTCGGGGCGGCGCGGAGCTTCTCCAGGGCCTCGGACCCGTCGTAGGCCCAGCGCACCTCGAGGGGCTCGGCGGCCGAGAGCAGCAT
>JBBQIE010000280.1:0-4313 GCA_038324625.1 Anaerolineae bacterium
AGCGTAGCTTTGCTGCCGGGTGCTCATGCCCACCACCTCAGTCACCCGGTCATCCAGCACCTTGAGCATGGGGCTGAGTTCGTGGGGCAGGTAGTGGATGGGGGGCATCTCATTGAGCCAGGTGCCCTCGGCCCCGGGGTAGTCGGCCACCTCGCTGGGGTGCAGGAAGCGTCCGGAGTCCCGGTCGCGGTAGTGCATGCCCACGTAGTAGTGGAAGTACTGCCCCTCGCATAGGGTGACGTGGCCCAGCCGTCCCTCGGCGACCAGCCCCCGCCAAGCATCCACGAACCCCCAGTAGCGGGTCTGCTCCGCCAGTTGGTAGACTTTGCCGGAGCGCTCCTGGGCCCGGACGATGCGCCAGCAGTCCTCTATGCTATGCGCCGCCGGCACCTCGGAGTTGACGTGCTTGCCCGCCTCCAGGGCCATGGCCGCCAGGGCCCCCTGCTCCCGGCAGCGCACCACCAGAGCGATGGCGTCAATGTCGGGGTCTGCCAACACCTTCTCGTATTCGGAGTAGAGCTTGACTCCGCCCGAGTCCGTCAGCCGGGCTTGAGCCCGAGCATGGAGAGACTCGATAGGGTCGCAGAGGGCGGTGATGCGATATCCTCGCATCTTCTGGAGCAGGTCAATCCACCCCAGCGAACGCCCACCGAGACCGACCACGGCGATACGTATTTCGTCCACTTGCTTCCCTCCTGATCGGCCACGGAGACACAGAGGCACCGAGATGATACACTGGCTCTCTGTGTCTCCCTGTCTCTGTGGCCTATCCCTTGATTCCGGTGAAGACGATGCCCTGGATGAAGTATCTCTGGGCCACGAAGTAGAGCGCGATGCAGGGCAGGGCGGTCATGGTGGAGGCGGCCATCAGCAGGTGCCAGGCGGTGTACTGAGTGCCGCGGAACAGGTTCAGGCCCAGGGCCAGGGTATATTTGTTGGCCGAGTTCAGGTAGATCAAGGGTCCAAAGAAGTCGTTCCAGTGGGCCATGAACAGGAAGATGGCGATCACCCCCAGGGCCGGGCGGGACTGGGGCAGGAGGATGCGGCGGAAGATGCCGAAGGTGCTGCAACCGTCAATGCGGGCGGCGTCGTCCAGCTCCAGGGGCAGCTTCATGAAGAACTGGCGTAGCAGAAAGATATTGAAGGCGCCGCCGCCGAAGAAGGCGGGCACGATGAGCGGGTAGTAGCTGTCCAGCCAGCCGACTATGCGGAAGAGCACGTAGGTAGGTATCAGGGTGACCTGGCTGGGGATCATGATGGTGGCCAGCAGAATCAGGAACAGGGCATCGCGACCGGGGAAGCGCAGCCGGGCGAAGCCGAAGGCCACGATCGCCGAGGATGACAGCGACCCCACGATACAGAAGGCGGTCACGAAGGCTGTATTGCGTAGGTACAGGCCAAACGGAATCAACCGCCAGACTTCGGCGTAGTTGCCCCACATGATGGGGTTGGGGATCCACTGGGGCGGGACCACGAATATACGCCCGGACTGCTTCAGGGAACTGGATACCAGCCAGGCCAGAGGTAGCATCAACAGAGCCGCCCCGGCTAAGAGGAGCACGTATACCAGCACCCGGCTGATGACTCTCTGTACCGAGCGGCGGCCTAGGAGGCCGGTAGAACGTGCCCTCTCGGTGGCCAATGGTTGGGCGGTAACGGTTTGCGCCATGTCTATCCCCTCCCTCGCAACTGGCCCTCGTAATACACCCAGGCGCTCGACGAACGGAACACCAACAGGGTGAAGAAGAGTATTATGATGGCCAGAACCCAGGCCATGGCCGACGCGTAGCCCATGCGGAAGTATTTGAAGGCGTTGTTGTAGAGGTTGAGCACGTAGAAATAGGTGGCGTACCGAGGTCCGCCGCCGGTCATGATGTAGCCGGCGGTGAAGACCTGGAAGCTGGCGATGATGTTCATGATAAGATTGAAGAAGAGCACCGGGGTCATCTGGGGAATGGTGACATGCAGGAAGCGTCGCCAGACGCCGGCCCCGTCCACTTCGGCCGCCTCATAGAGGTCGGTGGGGATGCCCTGAAGCCCGGCCAGGTAGATGAGCATCCCGCCGCCCACGCCCCACAGGCTCATGATGATCAGGGCCGGCATGGCCCACTTGCTGTGCCCCAGCCACAGGGGACCCTCGATGCCGATAGAAGCCAAGGCGGTGTTGAGCAAGCCGAAATCGGGATTGAAGATCCAAATCCAGAGGATGGCCGAGCCAACAGCGGGCACAAGGTTGGGCATGTAGTAGGCGGTGCGGAACAGCCCGATCAGCTTCACCTTCTGATTCATGAGCAGGGCGACGGCGAAGGATAGGGCGATTCCCAGCGGCACGGATACGGCCACGTAGGTGCCGGTCACCTTGAGGGATTGCCAGAAGAGCCGGTCGGCGGCCAGGCGCTGGTAGTTGTCCAGCCCGACCCAGAGGGGTGTCTTCACTACCTCGTAATCGGTGAGGCTGAAATATAGCGAGGCTATAATGGGCCCCACCGTGAAGATGATCAGGCCCAGGAGCCAAGGAGAGATGGCCGTGTAGCCCTCCAGGGCCTCGCGCCGTTCGGATTGCGTCATCCTGTGCCGGCGGGCCGGGGTGACGGCCGTTGCCTGCATGTGCTGCCTCCTGATTCGAGACCCGAGGTGCCGTAAGAGGCCCGCGGGGATTGGTACCGATCACGAGTATCCCGCCCAACCCTGAGTTGGGCGGGATACCATGTCAGACGAGCGGGTGCGCCTTCAGTCGCTTAGCCCTCGTAGTACTCGGGCCGACGCGAGAACACCTCGTCTATGGCGACACAGGCGTTGTTCAGGGCCTCTTCTACAGTGAGCTCACCGGACCAGATGGGTGACCATTCCTGGTCGCAGACCGTCCACCACTCGTCACAGTCGGCCGTAGGGTAGTAGTCGTGGGCACAGCAGGCGATGTCGTCGGTTACCACTTGGATGTTCTGCGGGGCGTGCAGATCCTTGTAGGCTTGGCTCTCGACCACGCTGGTGATGCCGGGAACGCCATACTTCATCATCCAGGTCTGGCCTTCCACGCCCATCATGAACTCGACGAACTTCCAGGCCTCTTCCCGATTTCGGGTGTTGGCTAGGATGGACCAGGTGTTGGAGCCGACGGCAACGCTCCTGATGCCCGTGGTCGGATGCGCGGGCATGGGTGCGAAGTCCCAGTCGAACAGGTCGGCATCGCGAGTCTGGCTCTCGTACCAGGTGCCGTTGAAGGCCATTCCGACCTTGCCCGTCAACCAGGGATTCTCTTGGCCGGTGAGGCTGGCCGGGGTAGGCATGACCTCGTCGGTGAACATGCGCTCGTAGAGCCAGTTCACCGCCTCCACCGACGGCGCCTCGGTCAAGGTACACTTGTTGTATTCGTCGTTGAGGGTGGTGCCGCCGGCACCATGGATGAACGACATGGACCAACTGGAACTGCAAGGCGCCCCGGTGGCGCCGCTCAGGCCGTACTGATTCTTGTCCTTGATGGTCATGGCCTTGGCGTAGGCTAGCAGGTCGTCCCAAGTCCAGTCGGCGGAGGGCATCTCCAGCCCCGCTTCTGCCAGCAGGTCCTTGTTGATCATGAGGGTCTGGCCGCCGGCGTAGAGCAAGCCGCCGTAGAGGCCGCCCTGCCACTCCCACTCGCGATCCATGGGATAGAAGTACTGGCTCATATCGAAGCCGTCGCGATCTATGAAAGGCTTGAGGTCCACCCACATACCGCGGGCAGCACCGGGGATGACCCAGTTCATCTGATTGACAGTGATGTCGGGAGCCACGCCGCCGGCGAACTCCGTCTGGAGCTTGGTCCAGTACTCAGCGCCCGGTCGCCACTCCCACACGGTCTTGATGTTCGGATTCTTGGCCTCGAAGTCCTTCATGGCCTCTTGGGCGTTAGCCATCCAGGAATCGCCCATGACGTAGAAGGCCACCCGGAGTTCTACCGGTCCCTCGGAAGCCGGGACCTCGACGACCACGGTTTCCTTCACTACTTGCGGGGTCCCCTCGACGATGGTGGTGACTTCCTTCTCCACCACCTTCTCCACTACCTGAGGGGTAGCGGCGGCGCCACAGGCGGCCAAGGTCGCGGCGCCCACGGCACCGGCGCCGACTTTCAACAGGTTACGACGAGATATGGCTCTGCTGTCAAAGGACAACTATCTTTTCTCCTCGCCAGGTCACTGGCTGACCGTGGGGACGCTGGAAACTCACCCCCTCGGAAGCGAACGCTCCGCATGGATCCCTTCTCGATCCTACACCACCTCCTTTCCGCTCGCGGTGGGGAACCTAACCCCCCCCGCCCCCTTCCCTACGAAGGAAGG
>JBBQIE010000281.1:0-4306 GCA_038324625.1 Anaerolineae bacterium
GGTTGAGGCCTGTGCTGGGCCGCTTATGCACCCGAGGCCGGCCCCTGTCAAGCGCCGGCGAATAACTGGAACGGGCTTCTAATGCCGAGACCCCTTGAATTCTTCAACGTAATGTGCTATATAGTGTTCATTACATCAGCCTGATTGCCCGTCGATCGTGGATCAGGTCGGTGGCGCCGAGGGCGTTCAGGCGAAGGGGTGAGCATGTCGCGCCTCCAGAGTATCCGGTCCCGGGTGCCAGTCCTGAGCGTGGTCTTGGTCCTGAGCCTGATCTTGCCCGACGTGGCCTGGGCCGCCTCGGTGAGGCTCACTGAGGCCACCACTGCCAATGTGACCAGTTTCAAGATCAGCCCCGATGGCCGATACGTGGTGTACGAGACCCGTGACTATAACGTGGGGGCGTGGTCCCTGTACTCGGTTCCCCTGGGTGGTGGGGCATCGGTCCAGCTGGCCAATGTGGATGCGGCTGCCATGGCCGAGTGGGGGAGCGGATACCCTGAGTACTACATCACCCCCGACAGTACTTACGTCATCTACGGGTTACCCCACACGGGGAACAGCCCCGAACTCGACCTATGGAGCGTGCCCATCGCTGGGCCCACCGGCGTATCCGCCAGGCTGGGTCGGGCCTCCGCCAGCTACTTCCACAGGGCCCCTACCTTCAGCGTCAGCGTGACTCCTGAGGAAGTTGCTGTAGTCTACGTACATATGGAACATGGCGCCGGGACGGCCCTGGGGGAGCTGTTCGCGGCTCCGGTGACGGGCCCATTGGAGGCTAGGCGCAAGCTCAGCCTGACGGATCAGTCGGTGGATTTCTTCGCCGTGGCCCCAGACGGTCACAGCGTGATCTACCGGGCGACCCTCCCCGATCGAAACCAGGTCCTGAACCGAGTCCCGATAGCCGGCCCGGCTGAGTCCGCCGAGAGGCTGGACTACTTCACCCCCAGCACCGTTCTGGACAAGGGCGTGATAAGCCCGGATGGACGCTACCTCGTCTATGGGCTGCGCAGCCCAGGGTTCTCTTGGGCGGAGTTGCGCAGCGTTCCCCTGGATTCCGCTCAGCCGGTTCCGGTCGCACTGCGCCCGGCCGATCCTGAAGGCGGCATGTTCGAGTACTTCCAGGTCAGTCCCGACGGATCTCGAGTGGTCTACGTGGACCCGTTGGCCCCCAGACGCTTGTTCTCTGTCCCCATCGGCGGGCCGGCGGCCGACGCCGTTGCCCTCACTCCCGCTTTTCCGCGCCATACCGCCGCCGTCACCTGGTGGCTGCTTAGCCCCGACGGAGCGAAGGTCGTCTACGGCGTCGGTACCCAGAGTGAGGGTTATGCCCTCTCCCACGTCCACATGGTCCCTATTGAGGGGCCCGCCGACGCCTCCGTGGAGATCGGTGAGTTCCAAAGCAGGGAGATGTGGTTTGGGCAGCGAATCAGCTCCGATGGCCGACACCTGGTCCTCCAGGGGGACTCCCCGGATGGGGTCTTCCGCCGACTCCACAGTCTACCCCTGGAAGGTCCGCCTTTCGATAGAGTGGTTTTGGCCGAGCATTTGATAACCTCGAACAACGACTACTACATCACCACTCTCAGCCCCGACAGCACCAAGGTCCTCTTCCGAGAGACTCGCGACCCTCAGTTCATGGGGCAGATATACGTGGTGCCTATCGAAGGGCCGGCGGATGCGGCGCTGGAGATGAACGGCCCCCTGGCTGCCTGGGCCTGGACGACGCAGGCCGAGTTCGCTCCCGACAGCACTCGAGTGGTCTACCTGACCCAACAGCTGGGAGATGGAGCCAACAACGTCTACGTGGCCGATGACGGGAAGGCCCAAGTTGGCTTCGCCGCCTCCGCCATCTCCGCGGCCGAGAATGCCGGCACCGTGCGTATACCCATTCGCCTGAGCCAAGCCTCGGTGCTACCAGTAACAGTCCAGGTCACCACCGAATCTCACTCCGAGATGCCCGCTGAAGGCCACGGCGTGGACTACTGGTTCGAGTCCGACACCGTCACCTTCAGCCCAGGAGAAACGGTGCGGATGCTCACCATCCACCTGGTGGACGACGGCATCTCGGAGCCGGTGGAGACCATTCTCCTGGCCCTGACCGGCCCGGAGAACGCCGCCCTCTCCGGCGCCTCGCGCCTATGGGTTCGCATCGCCGACCGGCTGACCTACCTGCCGGTAGTGGAACAGTAGCTGACGCCGGTCGTCTCCATTCCCGGCCCGCCGGTTACACGTTTGGGAGGGATCAACATGCCCCGACGCGCGCACGGCTCCGCGGCCACTCTGCTGAGCGGTCTCCTGGCTATCGCCCTGGCCCTGGCCGGCTTCATCCCCGTCCACGCTGACCCCATCAAGCTCAGCCGGACACCTGAATCCACCTGGGGCGACGTGGGCGAGTTCATCCTCAGCCCCGATGGCCGGTACGTCGTCTACAGCGCCACCCAGGGGAGGGACGAGCCGTTCCAGATCTTCACTGTGCCCACCGACGGCAGCCGCCCCCCGATCATGCTCCACCCGGGCCTGGCCAACGGCGGGGCCGACGTGGCCTACGTCACCGCCGACAGCCGGTTCGTGGTATACCTGGAGACGGACTGGCCGAGGAAGGAACAGTCCATCTACTCCGTGCCCATCGCCGGACCGGCGGAGGCCGCCGTGCTCCTGGCTCGCCGGGGGACGGACGAAGGCGAGAGCGGCCTCATGGTGATCGCCAACCCCGGCAGCACTCGGGTTCTATACACCTCCCATTGGCTCTCCGACGGAGAAGCAACGTACGAGCTCTACGGGGTGCCCATCACCGGGCCGGCCACGGCGGCGGTGAAGCTGGCCGGGCCGATCTCCGCGAGCGGGATGGACTTGCCGCCGCGGGTCTCCCCAGACGGAAAGTGGGTGGTGGGCAGGGAGCATGACGCCTCACTCGGCATCAGCCGGCTCTTCAGCGTGCCCGTATCCGATCCTCCCGGGGCCAAGGTGCGGCTGGATGTCCCTCTGGTGCCCCACGGCTCCATTTCTTGGTTCACCATCAGCCCCGATAGTCGCCGGGTGATATGCACCGCCACCGGTCGGGGAGAGGAAGCGCGGGAGTTATACAGCGTTCCCATCGGCGGCCCCCCGGGTGCCGCGGTCCGATTGAGCCGGCCCATCCCTCGAGACAGCCGGTTGGGGCAGTTCCAGGTCACCCCCGACGGCACCAAGGTGGTGTTCGAGGTGGCGCAGATGGAATCAGGCACCTTCAGCATAGATGAGGTGTACAGCGTCCCCCTGGAAGGACCGGCCGAGGCGGCGGTGAGGTTGAATCCCTCTCTTGACCCTTCCCTGAGGATAAGGAGCGAGGGACAGATCATGGCCGACGGCAAATGGGTGGTGTATCAGCTCGCCGCGATTGATGCCCACTTCGGCTCTCTGTACGGCTTTCCCCTCGCCGGGCCGCCGGAGGCCGCCGTGAGGCTGGATTGTCCTGGGGATGGGCTGGGCGCGAGTAGTTTCTTCACCTTGGCCCCCGACAGCGAGCGACTGGTCTACATGACCGGGGAGATAGCCCGACAGAACGACGAAGGCGTGTGGTTTCGCTACCGCCTCATGAGCGCGCCCTTGCGGGCCCCGGATGGCGTCTGCACCCGCCTCAGCCCCGACGACCTCGAAATCGGAGGGGGATCGCTTGCCATCAGCCCCGACAGTAGCCTCGTGGTCTACACGGCAGGGAACCGCTCGGTCCCGGAGGCCTCTCCCCTCTACCTCTCTCCCATCACCGGGCCGGCTGAGGCCACCCGGGATCTGTTCGGAGGGATGGCCTCCGCCGGCGGTGTCCAGCGATTCCAGTTCACTCCCGACGGCGACCGGGTCGTCTTCGTGGCGGACCCGGAGATCAACCAGACCCACGAGCTCTACTCGGTGGAGATAGGCCAAACCAAGGTGGGATTTCTCCCCTCGGCGGCCACGGTCGCCGAGGAACGCGGGGGAGCGACCCTCACCGTGGCTCTCTCCGCCCCCACCTTACTGCCGGTCACGGTGGACTACGCCGTCTCCGGTGGCACCGCCACCGGCGGCAGCGATTACACTCTGGATGCCGACAGCCTGACCTTCGCGCCCGGCGAGGTCTGCAAGACCATCGAGATCAAGGTCACCAACGATGGGGTGGACGAAGGCACTGAGACGGTGATCGTCACTCTCAGCAACCCCGCGCACGCCGGGCTGGGGCCGTCCGGCAGCTTCACCCTGACCATCGCCGACCACGCCTCCTACCTGCCGCTCTTGGCTCGCTAGAGGCCGTGGCGACCGGAGCCCATATCCACGCTGCCGGCTTGACCGGCTT
>JBBQIE010000282.1:0-4286 GCA_038324625.1 Anaerolineae bacterium
AGTGCCAAGGAGCGGAACTGGAGCGTCGGCTACATGAAGCCGGTGAGCATGATCCCCGAGGGCCAGAAGTCGGCGGCAGTGGACCAAGACGCCAGCTTCGCCGCTCAGGTGTTCAACCTGGAGGAGAGCCTAAGTGTGATCTCTCCGGTGTCCATCTCCCGCCCGGACATTGAACGTCTCTTGGAAGGTCAGACTCATACCGAGTACCAACAGCTTCTCGCTGATGCCTACCAGAGGTACTCTCCGAGCAAGGACTTGATGCTGATCGAGGGCGGCGGCAGCCTCCGGGAGGGATATACTGTGGGCCTCCCGGCCCCGGTAGTACTGAGGCTGCTCAACGCCAAGGCGGTGGTGGTGGTACCGCACGGCAGCAGCCTGCTCACCGATGATGCCTTGGCGGCTCAGGCGGTGCTGGGCGACCGACTGTTAGGAGTGGTCATCAATCGGGTTCCTCGGTATCGCATGCGTTTCGTCGAGGAGACGGTCCGGCCCTATCTGGACAAGCGCGGGGTGAGAGTGTACGGGGTGCTCCCGGAGGAACGGGTGCTGGAGGCGGTGAGCGTGCGCGAGATCGCCGAGCGCCTGGATGGGGAGATCCTGTGTGCCGAGGAGGCGGCCGACGAGTTGGTGGAGAACCTGATGGTGGGGGCCATGAGCGTGGACAGTGCCCTCAGCTACTTCCGGCGCCTCCCGAACAAGGCGGTCATCACCGGGGGCGACCGGCCGGACGTGCAGTTGGCGGCCCTGGAGACCTCCACCAAGTGCGTGATCCTCACCGGCAACCTGCGACCGAGCCCGATCATCCTGAGCCGGGCCGCCGAGATCGGGGTGCCCATGATTCTGGTGAAGACGGATACCCTGAGCACGGTGGAGAGCATCAACAGCTTCTTCGGCCGCACCCGTTTCCATCAGCCCAAGAAGATCGAGCGTTTCCGGGAACTGCTCTCGGAGCGTCTCGATCTGGACGAGCTCTTCGCCGACCTCGGTCTGGCGTGAACTGGAGGAGAACGAATATGACACTTATCGAAGAGATCATCGCTCGCGAGATACTGGATTCCCGCGGCAACCCCACCGTGGAAGTGGACGTGTTTCTGAGTGGGGGAGCTACTGGCAGGGCGGCGGTGCCCTCGGGCGCCTCCACCGGCGAGCACGAGGCCGTGGAGCTTCGTGACGGCGGCGACCGCTACGGCGGGAAGGGCGTGCAGGACGCCGTCCGCAATGTCAACGAGACCATCGCCGACCAGCTGACGGGGTGGGATGCCCTGGACCAGATCGGCATTGACGAGCTCATGATCGGGCTGGACGGCACCGAGACCAAGAGCCGCCTGGGGGCTAACGCCATCCTGGCGGTATCGCTGGCGGTATCGAAGGCGGCGGCGGAGGCCGTGGGCGTGCCGCTCTACCGATATCTGGGTGGGGTCGGCGCCAGAATGCTGCCGGTGCCCATGATGAACATCCTGAACGGCGGTAAGCACGCCGTTAACAGCACCGACCTGCAGGAGTTCATGATCATGCCGGTGGGGGCCCCGACCTTCGGCGAGGCCCTGAGATGGGGAGTCGAAACCTATCACAGCCTGAAGAAGGTACTCTCGGCACGGGGCTACTCCACCAATGTCGGTGACGAGGGCGGCTTCGCTCCGTCCTTGGGGTCCAACGAGGAGGCCATCGAAGTCATCATCGCCGCTATCGAGAAGGCGGGCTACACCCCCGGCAACGACATTTTCATCGCCCTGGATCCGGCGGCGAGCGAGATCTTCGAGGATGGAGTCTACGATCTGGCCAAGGAGGGCAGGAAGCTCTCCGGCGAGGAGATGGTGGACTTCTACGAGGACTGGACCAACCGCTACCCGATCATCTCCATTGAGGATGGGTTGGCCGAGGACGACTGGGAATCCTGGCAGCTCTTGCGCCGCCGCATCGGGGACCGGGTGCAGCTGGTGGGTGACGATCTCCTGGTAACCAATGTCGAGCGGGTGCAGCGCGCCATCGAGCTCGAGGCCTGCAACTCCCTTCTGTGCAAGGTCAATCAGATCGGCTCCCTCACCGAGGCCATAGCCGCGGTGACCATGGCTCAGCGGGCCGGGTGGACGGCGGTGGTCTCTCATCGCAGCGGCGAGACCGAGGACGCCACCATAGCCGACTTGGTGGTGGCTCTGAACGCCGGCCAGATCAAGACCGGGGCTCCCGCCCGGACCGACCGAGTGGCGAAGTACAACCAGTTGCTCCGGATCGAGGAGGAACTGGGGGACACCGCTACCTACCCCGGCATGGAGGCCTTCTACAACATCCGCCGGTAAGTCGGGTTCGTCAGTCAGAGGAACGTCATCGGGGCGCCGCTAGCCGAACTCAGCGGCGCCCTTTGGCGTCAGGTCGGCCTGGTATAGAGGCTCGCTCAGGTGCGTGGGATCCGGAGCGATGGCGGAGATCCCGCCGGTCAGGCCGGAGATATCCCGATAGTGTTCCAGGCGGAAGAGGTGGGCCGGGCAGCGGCAATCACTGCTGCCGAAACCGAGCACGGGGAGAGCGCCGGGAAGGGAGACGACGAGATGGGCGAGATCGCATTCCCCGATCTCAGGGCCGAAACAGACAAGACCACAGGGTGGCGGCGCTGCCTGTAATAGGAAATCCAGGTGCCAATGCAGCCGCTTCCGGCCCCGGAGATGCCTGCCCAGCCTTCCGGCCAGGCCGCCCGGCCCGCGGGCGCTGCCCACGTAGACATAGGTGCCCGGCGCCAGAGAGAAAGCCGCCCCCGATCGCACTCGAAAGTCATGGGGTTCGGGTAGCCGAAGCACCAGGAGATATGTGCCCGGCCCACCCGGGAGACGGGGCGGGCTGTCGGTAGCTTCAGTTGGGTCCATTTCCTCGTGATACCTCCACCGCCGCCACTTGGGCGGTATTCTTAATTAACCGCTTCGCCTCGATCAGCGCAAACATAACCTCGCTGGGTTGATGCTTAGGGCGGCCCTCCCTATAATGAGGAGCGGTGGTAATGAGTGGGAGAATGTGGGAGATCACTTGGCAGCCCCTGAAGATATGCGCGATGGCTTCTATGGGGAGTTCGAGCACAGCCTCGACGAAAAGGGTCGAATGACCTTGCCGGCCAAGCTCCGGGAGGGCATGGGCGATGTCGTCTATCTGACTCGCGGCCTGGACGGCTGTCTTTTCCTCTACTCCGCCACTCGTTGGCAATCCATCACCGAGCAGGTGGGCAAGCTCGCCTTGACCAAGCGAACTGCGCGGGTGTTCGCGCGCATGATATTCGCCGGCAACCGCTGCGAGGTGGACCGGGTCAACCGGATTCTGATCCCCGCCGCCCTGCGATCCTTCGCTCATATGTCCAGTCAGGTGGTCATCGTGGGGATGGAGGACCGGGTGGAGCTTTGGGCCCCCGATCGCTGGGAGCGGGCCATGAGCGTCCTCTACGATGCCGATGATGAGTTGGTGTCCCGAGAGTGGGAAGCCCTAGGAGCGTGATCGCGCCGGCTGGATGGTCTGGCTCGGTACTTGCAGCCACGGAAGGCACATTGACTGAGACACAGTACCGAGAACATACGCCGGTGCTTCTGGATGCGGTGGTGCAGGCCCTGGTCCGACAACCCGGGGGGCGGTTCGTGGACGCGACCGTGGGCGCCGGCGGTCACGCGGCGGCGATCCTGCAAGCAGCGGGACCAGAAGCGCGACTGCTCAGCCTCGATGTTGATCCCAGTGCCTTGGCCATTGCCCGAGTCAGCCTGGAGCCGTACTCCGACCAGGTCACCTTAGTGAGATCCAACTTCAGCGATCTGCCCGAGGTGGCGGCGGAGCATGAATTCGGGCCGGTGCGAGGCATCCTCTTGGACTTGGGTCTGTCGTCCATGCAACTGGCGGACTCGCGGCGAGGGTTCTCCTTCCAGGAGGATGGGCCACTAGACATGCGGTTTGCCTCGGCTGGAGGGGAGACGGCAGCTCAGTTACTGAACCGGCTGGACGGGCGTGATCTGGCCCACCTGCTGAGACGGTACGGGGAGGAGCCGTTCGCCCGCCCGATCGCCAGGGCGATCTTGGCGGCGCGTCCGCTGCGGTCCGCGGCTGAGCTGGCGTCGGCGGTGAGAGGGGTGGTACCCGGACACATGGAGCGAGACGCCTTGGCCCGCACCTTCCAGGCCCTCCGGATCGCCGTCAATGACGAGTTGGGAGTCCTCTCCGAGGTGCTTCCGAAGACTCTGGACCTCTTGGAGCCGGGGGGGCGACTGGCGGTGATCTCGTTTCACTCGTTGGAGGACCGGATGGTGAAGCAATTCATCCGG
>JBBQIE010000283.1:0-4272 GCA_038324625.1 Anaerolineae bacterium
TGGCGCGATTCCGCCGGGAGTTGGGGGAGGACATGAGAGTGTATGCCACCGGGGGCCTGGCGGACGTGGTGGCGGCGGAGACCGACGTCTTCGATCTGGTTGACCCCACCCTCACCCTGGACGGGCTCTACCGCATCTACCGTCGTAACCGAAAGGGATAGGGCGATGCTCCGAGGCAAGAACGTGGTCCTGTGCGTCACCGGGGGGATTGCCGCCTACAAAGCGGTGGAGTTGGCGCGGCTGTTCCAGAAGGCCGGCTCCATCGTGGATGTGGCCATGACCGAGGCGGCCACCAAGTTCGTCACCCCTCTCACCTTCCAGGCCCTGGTTCATCGTCCGGTGGCCCTGGACATGTTCCAGTTGCTCCAGGAGATGGAGATCGGGCACGTGTCGCTGGCCAAGAGAGCCGACGTGGTGGTGGTGGCGCCGGCCACGGCCACCACCATGGCCAAGATGGCCCACGGCCTGGCCGACAATATGGTTACGGCAACGGTGTTGGCGGCTCATTGTCCGGTGGTGGTGGCCCCGGCCATGAACGACGGCATGTGGGCCAATCCCGCCACCCAGGAGAACGAGGCGCGGCTGCGGGAGCGAGGATTCACCATAGTGGCCCCGGAGGTCGGGCCCCTGGCCGAGGGCAGCATCGGCCAGGGTCGACTGGCCGATGTGCGGGTCATAGCCGGGGCGGCGCGATACGTGCTCGGCCGGGGCGGGTGCCTGGCGGGCAAGACAGTGGTGGTGACCGCCGGCAGCACCCGAGAGCCACTAGATCCGGTCCGCTTCATCAGCAACCGCTCTTCGGGCAAGATGGGTTACGCCATCGCCCAAGCGGCCCTTGATTTGGGCGCGGAGGTACACTTGATCTCCGGCCCGACGGAGATCGAGCCCCCCTACGGCGTTCGCCGTACCGAGATCACAACCGTGGCCGATCTGCGCGCGGCCCTGCGAGAGACAGCAGTGGAAGCCGATGCCCTAGTCATGGCGGCGGCCCCGGTGGACTATCGAGCCCAGGACCCATCGCTCCACAAGATCAAGAAAGAGGAGACGGGGGACGTGTGGCGCCCCACTCTACTGCGAAACCCGGACCTGGTGGGGGAGATCGGGCGGGCCCGGCCGGCACGACTGAGGGTGCTGGTGGGCTTCGCGGCGGAGACGGAGGACCTGATGGCCAACGCTCGGGCCAAATTGGCGGGCAAGGGCCTGGATCTGATCGTGGCTAACGACGTCTCCGCCCCTGATTCCGGCTTCGAGGTGGACACCAATCGAGTGACCTTGCTGGGGGCCGACGGCAGCGTCGAGGAGTTTCCCCTCCTGACTAAAGAAGAGGTGGCGGCGAAGTTGATGCAACGGATCGGAAAGATGCTTCTTGGGGGGGCTGAGGCGTGACCAAGAGGGGATGCCTCACTGATATCGAAGGTCTGCTGGTCGGGCACTGGACCGACGAGGCGAATCTCACCGGCTGCACCGTGGTTTGGTGCCAGGAGCCGTTCGTGGCCTCGGTGGACGTCCGGGGCGGAGCGCCGGGCACCCGGGAGACCGACCTGCTGGCCCCGGGGAGACTGGTGGAGAGGGTGGACGCCATCCTCCTGACCGGCGGCAGCGCCTTCGGGCTGGCAGCCGCGGATGGAGTCATGCGCCGGCTGGGGGAGCAGGGCCGGGGCCACCCCACCGGTGTTATCCCCGTGCCCATCGTGCCCACCGCCGTCATCTTCGATCTGGGGCTGGGTGAACCCGTCTGGCCGGGCCCGGAGGCGGGTTATGCCGCCGCAGTCGCCGCCGAGAGGGAGTTCGCCACCGGATGCGTGGGGGCCGGCACGGGCGCCTCAGTGGGCAAGTTCCTGGGGCCGGCCGCGGCCATGAAGTCCGGCCTGGGCACGGCCTGCCTGCTGGGACCGGGGTCGCTTCGGGTGGCGGCACTGGCGGTGGTCAACGCCCTGGGGAATGTGATAGACCCCGAGACCGGCCGGGCGATAGCGGGAGCGCGTTCGCCCGAGGGCGGGCTGGTGGACTTCGGCGGGGTGCAGGGAGTGCGGCCCCTTACGGCATCGCTGGAGAACACGGTCATCGCCGTGGTGGCCACCAATGCCGAACTGGATCGAGCCGGGGCCTGGCGGCTGGCCCAGATCGCTCAGGACGGCTTGGCCCGAAGCATCCGGCCCGCGCATACTCAGCTTGACGGGGACACCGTGTTCTCGTTGGCCACGGGCGAGGTGGCGGCCGACCTGAGCCTGGTGGCGGCCATGGCCGTTGACGCCTTGGCGGCGTCGGTGGTGGACGCGGTGCGGTCGGCGACCGGCATGGGCGGTCTGCCGGCAATGATGGATCGCTCCTCGGCTGCTCGCCAGTGAGTGGAGAAGCAGCCGCCGTGGGCTGCGCCTTCTGCTGGGCCCTTTCCAGCTCGATGGTTCGCGGCCTGACCGAGCACATTCCGAGCCTGACTCTGAACTCGCTGCGATCCTTGGTCGCTACCTTTTTCTATGTGGCCATCGTGCTGATAACCGGGAAATACGCGGGCTGGCGGGACTTCACCCTCCCGAAGCTCGCCTTCCTGGCCGTGAACCTGGGAGTCGGCATCGTCCTCGGAGACACCGCCTACTATTCGAGCATGAGGCTGGTGGGGCTGTCTCGGGCCCTGACCATATCCTCGATCTACCCGTTGCTGACCGCCATCCTGGCTGGGTTGGTGCTGGGTGAGCGCTTCCGGGCCCTGACTTGGGTGGGCTTCCTGCTTTGCGTAGGGGGCGTGGTGATCGTGGCTCGTTCGAGCCTACAGACCGGGGACGTGGGGAGCGCCGCCCGGGTGCGACGGGGGGTGCTGCTCGCCATTGCCGCCGCCGGGCTCTGGGCTATCGGCACCGTCTCCTTGAGGGCGGGGTCCGTCGGCCTCGATCCTTTTCTGGTCAACGGCCTGCGGTTGGGTGGGGTGGCCGCCGTGGCCGGCACCTGGGCAGCGAGAAGGGGCGAATTGCGGGCCGTACGCCGGCTGCGGCCGGGGCAGGTGGCCCTTCTCATTGCCGGGGCTTTGGTGGGTTCGCTGTTGGGGGCCATGCTCTACCTCACGGCGGTGCAAGCGGCGGGAGCCTCCAAGGCGGCGGTGCTGGCCTCCACCGCACCCTTATTCAGCGTGCCCATGTCCCTTCTCAGCGGGGAGGCGGTCAACCGCCGCCTTCTTTTCGGGATGGTCGCCGCCGTGGTCGGGGTTATGATGGTGGTGTAAGCGCTGCTACTAGAGGAGACGAACATGCGTGGCTCAAACCGAGTGCTCTTGGTATCCTTGCTGGTTCTGCTGCCCTTGCTGGGCGCCTGTGGACTAGGGGATCTCGGCTCCCTGGCCCGAGGTGGGGGCAGCGTGGGGGTGGTGCGCATCGAGGGAGAGATAGTCTCCGGCACGGGAGGTGGCGTTAGCCTGCAAGGCTCGGCCTCCGACCGGCAGATCATCGCCGAGCTGGAGGCGGCCGACGGCGACGCCGGAATCGCTGCCGTGCTTCTCTACATCAACAGCCCCGGGGGCAGCGTGGTGGCCTCGGACGAGATCTACCGAGCCGTGACCCGGATGAGTAAGCCGGTGGTGGCCTACTTCGGGGAGATGGCGGCTTCCGGCGGCTACTACGTCGCCTGCGGGGCGGATTTGATCGTGGCTCACCCGGCCTCGGTGACCGGGAGCATCGGGGTGATCAGCACGGTGGTCTTGGCCGAGGACTTGCTGGACAAGCTAGGCGTGGACATCCAGGTGATCAAGAGCGCCGATGCCAAGGACATGGGCAGCCTGTCGCGCCCGCTCACCGATGAGGAGCGGGGCTATCTCCAGGCGATCGTGGACGAGGCCTACCAGGGCTTCGTGGATGTGGTCGTCGAGGGCAGGGGCCTCTCCCGAGAGGCGGTGCTGGCGGTGGCGGATGGTAGGGTCGTGAGTGGGGCGGAGGCGATGCGGCTGGGATTGGCTGACAGTGTGGGTGACATGCGCGACGGGACGCGAGCCGCCGCCGAGCTGGCCGGCATCCGCGGTGAGCCCCGAGTGGTGGAGATGGGCCAGGCGCCCTCACTGCTTCAGCTTCTGCTCTCCTCGACCGCCAACATCAACCCCGTGGAGCAGGTCCGGAGCCTGGCCGGCCCCGGGCTCCAATATCGCTACCTACCCTGACGCCGGGGCGAGCCTTTGGCGGCAGCCAACTGCCTGGCTCTGTCCCTCAGGCCGGCGAGGTGGTTGAGGGCCTCGATGGGGCTCAGGGCCTCGATGTCGAGGTCCTTGAGTTCCGCCACCAGGGGATCGGC
>JBBQIE010000284.1:0-4264 GCA_038324625.1 Anaerolineae bacterium
TGCGATAAAGATGCGGTGACGTGCTAAAAGTCTTTGGGGCTATTTTTTTTTGCGCCGGGCCACTCTGGGCTAAAAAATGATTCGCCCCTACAGATTGTGGCCATAGGCTCCCGGCATGACGTCGCGCGGCATGGGCTTCTCAACATGACGTGCTGATGCCAGGTGGCCGAAGCCCGGGCCCCACCCTGCCCAGAAGAGGAGATACACCCTCCATCTCGCGGTGGTGGCCGGGGCGGGGGTGGGTTGGTATAATCGCCTCACACCCGGCGCGTCTCGGCCTGTCGGCTGTAATTCTTCGAGAACGGCGGTGATGGCCATTCCTGCAATTGACCCGATCGTGGTGAATACGCCCGGAGGTCTATCGGACCTGCTGGGCCGGCTGGAGTCGGAGCCGGCGGTGGGGGTGGACACGGAATCGAATAGCCTCTATCGGTACTACGAGCAGGTGTGCCTCATCCAGATCTCCATCCCGGGGTCCGACTACGTCCTCGATCCCTTGGCCGTGGACGCGGAGCCGCTGGGGGACCTCTTCCGCTCTCGACGCATCCAGAAGGTGTTCCATGCCGGCGAATACGACGTGATGTGTCTCCGGCGGGACTTCGGCTTCAGCTTCGAGAATGTCTTCGACACCATGCTGGCGGCGAAGGTCCTGGAGTTGAAACGCATCGGCCTGGCCTCCCTGCTGGACCAGTTCTTCGAGGTGAAGGTTGACAAGCGCCGGCAGAAGGACAACTGGGGGGCCCGCCCCCTGAGCCCGGAGCAGATTCGCTATGCCGCTCTGGACAGCCGCTACCTGCTGCCGCTGCGCGACCACCTCACCGAGAGGATGCAGTCCCGCGGGTGTCTCCAGCGGGCGGCCGACATTTTCCTCTCCGTCTGCGAAGCCCATTGGAGCCGTCGCCCCTTCAACCCCTCCGATTGCCTCAACCTCCGGGGCGCCCGAAGGCTGGACCGCAAGGAGCGCCGGGTGCTGCGGGAGCTGTTCTGCTGGCGGGAAGAGGCGGCCCGCGCCGCCGACCTGCCCGCCTTCCGCATCGCCGGCCGGGAAACCCTGCTCAAGCTCTCCATGATGCAGCCCAGGACCACAGAGGCCCTGCGGCTCATGACTTCGCGGCGGGACGGGGCGGTGCTGGAACACGCCGAGGCGGTCCTGGCCGCCATCGGCCGTGGCGGCGTCGCCGGGCCCACGAGCGGACGGGGATGACCCTCACCCAACTGGTCGAGCGACTACGGCTCGACCCCTCCTTCATGTCCCAGGTCTCGGCCTGGCACGTGTTCCCGGCGCGGGAGGCAGCCTACGCTCCCTTCCCGGATCTGGATCCGCGCCTGCTGAGGGGCCTGGAGGCGCAGGGCATCACCCGGCTCTACTCCCACCAGGCGGAGGCTATCGCCGCCATCGGCCGGGGCGAGGACGTGACCATCGTCACCCCCACCGCCTCCGGGAAGACCCTCTGCTACAACCTGCCGGTGCTGGACTGCATGTTGCGGGAGCCGGAGGCGCGGGCCCTCTATCTCTTCCCCACCAAGGCTCTCTCCCAGGACCAGATGGCCGAGGTCCACGACCTCATCGCGGCCACCGGGGCCGACATCCGTACCTTCACCTACGATGGCGATACCCCGGGAGAGGTGCGGAGGCGGGTGCGGGAGGCGGGGCATCTGGTGGTGACCAACCCGGACATGCTTCACTCCGGCATCTTGCCCCATCACACCAAGTGGGTGAGCCTGTTCGAGAACCTGAAGTACGTGGTCATTGACGAGATCCACACCTACCGAGGCGTCTTCGGCAGTCACGTCACCAACGTGCTCCGGCGGCTGCAACGCCTCTGCCGGTTCTACGGCAGCGATCCCCAGTTCATCTGCTGCTCCGCCACCATCGCCAACCCCCGAGAGTTGGCCGAGTGCCTGTTGGAGCGCCCGGTGACTTTGGTACACCGCAACGGGGCCCCGGCCGGGGAGAAGCACTTCATCATCTACAACCCCCCGGTGGTGAACCGAGAGCTGGGCATTCGCCGCTCGGCGGTGCTGGAAGCCCGCCGAATCGCCGGGCAGTTCCTCAGCCACGACATCCAGACCATCGTCTTCGCCCGCACTCGCCTGGTCACCGAGGTCTTGCTGACTTACCTGCGGGATTTCGCGGTCTCCCAGGGAAAGGCCCCGGAGAGTGTGCGCGGCTACCGGGGCGGCTACCTGCCCTTGCAGCGGCGGGAGATCGAGCGCGGCCTGCGGGACGGCTCCGTGCGGGGGGTGGTGACTACCAATGCCCTGGAGCTGGGCATAGATATCGGGCAGCTCTCCGCCTGCGTGATGACCGGCTACCCGGGGACCATCGCCAGCGCCTTGCAGCAGGCGGGGCGGGCGGGCCGGAAGCAAGAGATCTCGGTAGCGGTGATGGTAGCCAGCTCCAGCCCCCTGGACCAGTACGTCGCCTCCCATCCCAACTACTTCTTCGGTCGCTCCCCGGAATCGGCCTTGGTCAACCCGGACAACCTGCTCATCGCCGCCGAGCACATCCGCTGCGCCGCCTTCGAGCTGCCCTTCCAGAGGGACGAGGGCTTCGGGGGCTTCCAGGGGTTGTTTCAGGTGTTGGAGCACCTACAGTCGGAGGGCGTGGTCCACCGGGTGGGGGACACCTGGTACTGGATGAACGAGCAGTACCCGGCCCACGAGATCTCCCTGCGCACCGGGGTGGCCGCCAACTTCGTCATCATTGACACCACCGACGATAATCGAGTGCTGGGCGAGGTGGACCGGTTCAGCGCTCCCATGCTGGTGCATGAGGAGGCCGTCTACATCCACGAGGGGCGGCAGTTCCATGTGGACCGGCTGGACTGGGAGGAGCAGAAGGCTTACGTCCGGGCGGTTGACGTGGACTACTACACCGACGCCGACCTCGCCGTCAACGTGAGCGTGATTGACCGCTTCGAGGAAGAGAAGCGGGGCCCCACCCGGGCGGCCCATGGAGAGGTGTTGGTGGCGGCCCTGGCCACGGTGTATAAGAAGATCAAGCTCTACACTCACGAGAACGTGGGCTGGGGGCGGATACACCTGCCGGAACAGCAGATGCACACCTCCGCCTTCTGGTTCAGTCTACCCCCGGAGACGGTAGCGGCCCTGATCGAGAACGAGCTGTGGGGGGTAGGGGCCCAGGGCTACGGGCCGAACTGGATGCGGCAGCGGACGGCGGCACGGGAGAGGGACGGGTACCGTTGCCGCAACTGCGGGGCCCCGGAGCGGCCGGACCGGGAACACGATGTGCATCACCTGCGGCCCCGGCGGGAGTTCGGCTACATCCCCGGGGAGAACGAGAACTATCTCCAGGCCAACGATTTGGGGAACCTGATCACGCTATGCCGCCGCTGCCATCTGGAGGCGGAGGCCCCTCAGATGTTGCAGGGGGCCCTCGCCGGAGCGGCCAACCTGGTCCGCCACGTGTCGGCGCTCTTCTTGATGTGCGACTCTCGGGACCTGGGGGTGTTCGCCGAGGTGCGCTCCACCTTCACCCGCGAGCCCACCCTCTTCGTGTACGACAACATGCCGGCGGGAATGGGTCTCAGTGAGCGCCTATACCGAGGCCAGGAGGAGATCTTGCGAGCGGCCTTGGAGCAGGTGGAGGCGTGCCCTTGCGAATATGGGTGCCCTTCTTGCATCGGACCGGTAACGGACATGGACTACGCCGCCAAGGCCAACACGACGGCGCTGCTTCGCTATCTGACGGAAGGGAGATAACCTATGAGACTTCGCGCCTTTGTTGGGGTGGCTCTGGCCCTATCGTTGACCGCCTGCGCCGTCCAGGCCACCCCGGACCCACGGCCGCCGACACCGACCATGACCCCCCGGCCCACCTTCACCGCTACGCCGGATGCCACGTCCACGCCGGTGCCTACCGCCACCCCTCAGGCCACGGCCACCCCGGTGGCCACCGATACCCCGACGCCGGAGCCCACTCCCGACTTCGTCATACACGTGGTGAGCCCCGGGGAGACCCTGGGCGGCATTGCCGAGGCCTATGGGGTGACCCTCGATGAGCTGATCCGGCTGAATGACATCACCAACGCCTCCCTGGTGGTGGTGGGCCAGGAGTTGAAGATCCCCGGCTCGTAGGGCCGGCCCAGGATCGGGCCACAGGCTCACAACTGCATAGCGCTGCCCGTGAAGGGTCTCGACCCGTGAGGACGAGACCCTTCACTTCGTTCAGGGTGACGGGAAGCGCTGATCGTGGTGCGCGACATTCGTAGGGGCGAACCTTGTGTTCGCCTTCGTTCGT
>JBBQIE010000285.1:0-4263 GCA_038324625.1 Anaerolineae bacterium
CATCCCTGGGCGGCACCTCTGTGGGGGCTGGCCCTGGCGGGGGTTGAGATCGCTTCTCCAGGCGGCAGCCTCCTGGTCGCCATCGTCACCGGGGTCGCCGGCGCCTGGATACCACTGATCCTCCGCCCGTTGCATCATCTCCTGGGCTGGTCCTGGCAGCAGAGCCTGGAGGCCACCACTCTGGCCGAGCAGCTCAGGGAGCAGCGGGGAAAACTCAATCGCACCATCAAGGACCTGGACGCTTCCTACCAGTTGCTTCAGGACACCAGCCGGGATCTGGCCCTGGCTCGCCTGGAGGCCGATGCCCTGCGCGATCTGCGTAACCGCTTCGCCACCAACCTGAGCCACGAGCTGCGCACCCCCCTGAACATCATTCTCGGCTTTAGCGACCTGATCTACCGCAAGCCGCAACTGTATGGCTACGGCACCTGGAAGGAATCTCTGCGGCGGGACCTGGCGGAGATCCAGCGCAACGCCGGCTACCTCTCGGAATTGGTCAGCGATGTAGTGGACCTCGCCCGGGTGGATGCCTTCACCATGCCGGTGCGCCGCGAGCTGACGGACCTTAGGACGGTGATCGAGGAGGCTCTGGCAACGGCCCAGAGTCTCGCCCGAGACAAGCGACTGGCCCTGCGTGCCGAGTGTCCCCCTGACGTTCCGCCGATCCTGGCAGATCCGCTGCGGATCAGGCAGGTGGTCTTCAACCTGCTGACGAACGCTATCCGCTTCACCAGCAGCGGGTCGGTGACCGTGACCCTGGCGCAGGGCCAGGGCGAGGTGGTGATCTCGGTGAGGGACACCGGGCGGGGGATTCCCGCGCACGAACTGGACACGGTATTCGAGGAGTACTACCAGGTAGGACGTTCGCGGACCGATCCCGATGTAGGCAAGGGGCTGGGTCTGGCCATCGCCCGCAGGCTGGTGCAATTGCACGGTGGTCGCATATGGGCCCAGAGCACCGTGGGCGTGGGCTCGACCTTCTCCTTCTCTCTACCCCTGCAGGAGAAACCCCTGACGCGAACCGGCCAGTCGGCCCCCGGCCCGGTTCTGCCGCGCCGGAATCGCCCGCGCCTACTGGTCCTGGACCAAGAGGGCTCCGCCGCCGGCTACCTGGCCCGGAGGTTGGATGGCTTCGAGGTGGTGTCGGTCTCCACTTCCAGCGAGATCGAGGCAGCGTCCGGGGAGATCGGCGCCGCCGCCGTTATCGCGGGATATCACGTGGACGAGAGCGGCCTTCGGGAGACGGTGGGATCCCAGTTGCCGGCGGAAGTGGCCTTGATCGAGTGTACCCTTCCCACCAGCGACTGGCTGCTGCATGGACATCGGTTCGCCGGGCTGGTCAGCAAGCCGGTGTCTGGCGACCAACTCCTCGAGAGCCTCAATCAGGTGCTGCCGGCGAACGAAGGCAGGGCGAGGGTGCTGGTCGCTGACGACGACCGGGGGTTCGTGCGCCTGGTGTCCAGGCTGCTGGAGTCCGCCCCTGAGCCTCGGTTCGAGGTGCTAACCGCCTACAACGGTCGGGACGCCCTGGAGAAGGCTCGATACTCATGTCCCGATGCCATGCTGCTGGACCTGGTGATGCCGGAGATGACCGGCTTCCAAGTGGTGGAGGCGATGCAGGAGAGTCCGACCCTGGCCGGCATCCCGGTGCTGGCAGTGACGGCTGCCACGCCCGGTGAGGACGAGGTGCTGGCCGAGGGGGCGGTGTTCACCGTCTCCCGCCGGGGAGCGTTCCGCCCGGGCGAACTGGTGCGCCTCATCAAGACTGTCCTAGGTGATGATTCCCTGTCCCGGGCGGTCAGCGATTGATGGTCAGGAGGGGGTAGAGGCCAGGCACCTCCGGACGGCGGCCAGGAACTCACCCTGAGAGACCGGCTTGGTCAAGCAGGCTTGGGCGCCCAGCGCGTCGGCGAGCTCGGGGTCCTCGACGATGGAGCAGACCAGCACTGGGATGTCTCTGGTAGCATCCTCGCGGCGGAGGGATTGCAGCACGCTCCAACCGTCCAGCTTCGGCATCATGATATCCAGCACGATGACGTCGGGGAGGGTTCGCCGGGCCACTTCCAGGGCCACTCGTGGGTCGGCCACGGAGTGGACCTGCCAAGCGCGGGGTGAGAGGTAGCGGCGATAAAGCTCCAGGGCGCCGGGATTGTCCTCCACCACCAGGATGGACACCGGAGTGCCCCGATCAACCGTCAGCTTTGCCTCCACACCGCCATCCTGCTGTGTCCAGGAGAATGCCATGCCCTGCGAGGCCGCGATTCGCTGAATGTCACCGAGGCGCCTCTCTTGCGCCCCCTTGACGCTGCCCAGGAAGCGAACCGAGATGGTGACCCGAGCCGGATCGGGCTCCGCGGCCGCGAGGTCCACGCGGGAGCCGGCCGCCTGGACCGCGGCGCTCAGGATCTGGACCAGGACCTGTCTGAGGATGGAGCGGTCCGCGAGGACGAAGCCCGGAACGTCGGCGTCGCGCGACAACTGAGTGCGGTTCCGCTCGGCCAAGGTTTCGACCATGGCTGTCGCTTCCAACAGCACCTCGCCGAGCTCAACCCGGGCGGGATCCGCCGAGAGAGCGAGCAACTCGTCGCTGAGGCTATCTCTTCCCTGGGACTCGTTCGAGACTCGAAAGCCGCTCTCCACCCAGGAGCCGAGGAGTTCGGCGAGCTTGGCCTTGGCCTCGTCCAGATCGCGGTAGATCTGGCGCCGGCCCACGGACAGCTCCGCCTCCATGCGCTCAATGCTCATGCCCTCCACGTAGCGGAGGGTGAGAACGTCGTAGCCGCGGGACTCCAGGGCGCCGAAGGAGACACGCCGGGGAGGGCGAAGGGCCTCGATGGCCTCTAGGAGGGTGGAACGAAGGACCTCGGCCCGCTCGTCCATGGCCAGGAGACTCGCCAACTGAGGGAAGTGGGACACGAGGCCGGCCCGCGAGAGTGCCACGTTGTCGTAGAGGCACTCCAAGGCCTGATGCACCATCTCTCGGTCCAATTGCTGCTCCACCGCTAGCTTCCAGGGCCTGGGCACATGTCTCTATTGTCCGTCGGTGACGCCTGGCCGGGCAAGCCCCAGCATTGCAGCCGGTCGGGCACGCACTCGTTCACACGGTGGCCGATCTGTGGTAACCTCGTTGAGTCCAACCCGAGGTGGTTTGTCGGGCGGGGCGCCCAAGGGAACTGGGAGTGAGTATGATCTCCGTCGCTGATCTCAGAGAAGGCCAAGTGATGGGATGGATCCGAACGGGTCCCCTGGCGGCCGCCGTCCGCGATAGGATCGGCGAGGTGACTGAGGTGAGGCGAATCCCCGGTCGCAGCCCGGTCTTTGAGCTCATGAGCGCTCGTGGGCGCACGATCTTGCGCTTTCCGCGGGATGCCGAGCACTTGGCGGCCTTGGAGAAGGAAGAGGCGGTGCAGTCCGGCCTGCGTTTCCTGGTCAATCTGGCGATGCCGGACACTCGGGTGGTGGCGGGCGACGGGAACCGGCCAGCTGCCGCGGTGCATACGAGGATCGAAGGGGAGCCGCTAACCGGCGAGTGCTACGATGGGCTCTCCTCGGCCGCACGAGGCCGACTGGTGTCGGACTTGGTCACCTTCTTCCTTCAGACACACTCGGTAGCCCTGCCGGTGGCATACGGCTGGCTGGGCATCGACGACGCGGCTGCTCCCTCGGAGTTGGCGTCTCGTCTGGGCAAGCCGCTGTGGTTCGCTCCCGCGTGGCAGGCCGAGATGCGCCGACGGCTTCATACGCGCCTGGATGCCCGGATGCTGGACTGCCTTGACGACACGGTGTCTCGGTTCCTTCAGCTGCCGGCGCGGGCTGAGTACCTGGTGTTCGGGCATGGGGACATGCATGGCTACAACATGGCTGTTGCCGATGATGAGTTGGACCCAAGGCTCGTAGGGGTCTTCGACCTGGAGAACGCTGGCGTGCTGGACGTGCATGAGGATTTCTTCCGCCTGGGCCTGGTCTCCGAGGACCTGCTGGAACGGGTTCTCGCGGCATACGAGCGGCGGTCACCTCGGTTCCCGGCCCTCGACCGAGCCAGGATCGCGGTCTACTACCGGGCCTTTCTCTACTACCTCATGGACGAGATGGTGGTGCAGGATCGGTCGAACGAGTTTCAGAATCTAGACTCATTTTCCGCACCCCTCAAAGGGGGTGGAGAGCAACGGCTGCATGAAGGTACGCTTCTGGTTTGGGCAGTCCCAATCGGTCGAGGATCTGCACCTGGATGGGGGTGAGGGTGGTGGGGGCCACGATCTCGGC
>JBBQIE010000286.1:0-4255 GCA_038324625.1 Anaerolineae bacterium
CGGTACGACCGCGGCCGCAATCTGTACCAACACACCTACACGCTTGGGGGGCTGTAAGGGAGAGTGCGGGGAGACCCAGGGGTCTACCTAACCCCCCCAGCGGCAGGCGCTGCGCTTCTGCCTATTGCCCCCTTCCCTGCGAAGGAAGGGGGAGCCAGACCTCCCCTACCTGGGCAAGGTCTGCCGGCGGACGTAGAGGATGCGCTGTAGGGCGGTGAAGTGGGTGAACACCGCCAGCACCCACAAAGTGGCCAGGGGCTGCCCGATGGCCAGGCCCACCGCCAGGACCACCATCCTCTCCGCCCGCGTCAATATGCCCACGGTGCAGGGAATGCTCAGGCCCTCGGCCCGAGCCCGAGTGTAGGACACCGCCAGGCTGCCGAACAAGGCCACCACCGCCAGGAGCGTCTCCTGGCGCGCGCCCACGGTGGTGAAGTACCATACCAGCCCGGTGAAGAGGGCCGCCTCCGAGTAGCGATCCACGGTGGAATCGAAGAAGGCGCCGAAAGGGCCGGCCTGGCCGGTGTAGCGGGCCAGGGCCCCATCCAGCCCATCGAAGAGGCTGGCCAAGATCACCAACACCCCACCGAGCCGCAGGTTGCCGCCCGCCAGCACCAGCGCCACCCCCACGTTCAGCAGCAGCCCCAACACCGTCAGGGCGTTCGCCGTCACCCCCAGGCCGGAGAGGACCTTAGCAATGGCGTTGAGCAGGGGGCGAGCCAGGCGCCTTAGCTGGTCGGTAAGCATAGGGATTCCCGCTTTCTCTCGTAGAGTAGGTTGTAGTAGTCCACCAGGGTGGCGGCCACCCGCTTCCAGGAAAACTCAGCCGCCCGTACCCGCCCCGCTGCTCCCATCCTTCGCCGTTCCTCGGGGTTCCGCAGCAGCCCGATGAGGGCCTCGGCCAGCGGCTCCGGCTCCTCGGGCGGCACCAGAAGACCCTGCCGGCCCGGCTGGAGGACGAAGCTGTAACCGGCGATGTTGGAGGCCACCACCGGCTTGCCGGCGGCCATGCCCTCGATGAGCACGTAGCCGAAGGACTCGAAGCCGGTGGAGGGGACGCACACCACGTGACTGGTGTGATAGTAGCGGCGCAGCTCCTCCTCGGACACGTACCCCAGCATGTGTACGTCCGGGAGGCGCCGTTCCCGAGCGAACTCCAGCGACTCGCGGGCATCCTCGGCACTGAAGGCTCCCACCGCCAGCAGTCGCGACTCAGGGCAGGCCCGCTTCACCAGTTCGTAAGCCTGCAGGAGGTACTTGAAGCCCTTGCGCTTATCCAGCCGGCCCACGAACAGCAAGTTGAGACGGCCGTCGTCGAACCTCTCGACGGGAGGCACCCCTTCGGCGGAGTAGAAGCGATAGTCAATGCCGTTGGGGATGACCTCGTACTCCCCGGGGAAAAAGCGAGAGACGTAGTCGCGGGCCGCCGGACTCACGGCGATCCGGCCGTCCAGCCGGTCCATGAGGGGGCGCAGAGGCCCGGCCGCTTGGTAGAAGCTGAAGCGCGAGTCCCGGTAGGCATGGAAGGTGCCGACGTTGACCGCCTTGGAGTGCATCAAGGCGCTGAAAGGAATGACCGGCATCAAGGGCTCGTGCAGATGGATCACGTCGAAGCCCTCACGCCGGAGGATGCCCCTAATGCGCCCGTAGGCCCGCGCCGAGAGGCTGACGTAAGTGGTGCTGCCGCTGTAGTGGAACCGGAGAGTGCTGCCGGAGGCGTTGATCAGGTGTTCCGAGGATTCCTCGGTCTCGGAGCAAGCGGCAATGACCCGCACCTCCAATCCCAGGTCGTCATAGGTACGAGCCAGGCTGGAGATGTGGGTATTGACGCCGCCCCGGTAGGCATAGTCGTAAGGGGCCACCAGGGCCACCTTGCGCACCCGACCATTCGACATTTCCATCGCCGTCACTCAGGATCGCCGGGAAAAGAGGTGGGATGGCTCCCGCCTACTCCCCGTCCCCTTCCAGCCAGGCACGCCACGTGCCCTCCGGCACCCAACCCTTGGGATAGCAATACGCTTCCAGCCTCTCTCCCACGTAGGAGAGGGGGCAGCCGTCCTCGCCTGTCTTGCTGTATAAGAGCAGCCCCGGACGCCAGTCTCTGGTCTCCACCGAGGAGAAGGAATGGACGTGCGGGGTGCGCTTCTCGGTGGGGACCGATACCGCCACGTCCACCGGGTACTTGCCCCGAACCGTGCCGATACCGGGGCTGTCATCCCGCCGCTGATGCCACATGCGGCACAACATGCCTCGCACCGGCTCCGGGTACACTGCCACTACTCGGAAGTAGGCACCCGAGTAGGGCTGCCGCTCCTCGATCCTGTAGGGCGCCTCTCTCCAGGCGGTGACCCGTTCCGGGTTCTCGATCTGGTCCTCCGGCCACAAGGGCATCACCACCCGGTCGGCGGCAGCGTAGGTCACCCAGACCCGCACGTCCTCCGGGGCGGCGCTCAAGGGAATGACGTCCACATCGGGCACGGCGGAGGAAACGGCGCGTGGGGTGCCCAGCAGCCCCTTGACTGCCTTCCAGGTTCCCTCCACGTCCTCCGGGTCGGTCTCCACCGCCACGTAGGTGGCCGACCGGAGACGACAGAGGGACATTCCGGCGCCGGGCTCGGCCCCATCTTGGAAGTGCAGGATGATCGGCTCCTCGTCTTCCTCGTCCGCCGGCGCCTCCATCTCCGGGAAGTCACGGGTCATGTTGCCGCTCTCGAACTTCTCCCTCACTTCCGGGGGGGCGTCCTTCGGGTCCACGTCCTCGTAAGGATGCAGGTAGGTGAAGCTCCGGAAACCGGCCAGCTTGGTCATGATGTTGGTGGCGCTGGTCTGGACGTCCTTGGGGTCCACCTCGGCGTAGACGTAAGTCTCGGACGGAACCCCTATCAGACGGCGGCTCGAACCCATTGCTCCCCCTCCCGTGGATACTCGAATCGAAAAAAACGACGGCGAAATGCCCGCTCAATATAGCCCAAAGCCCTCAACCAGACCACATACCCCTGGGATCAAAGTCGTGGCCGCCGCTCATGACACGGTGGGACGATCGTAGGGGCGAATCTTGTATTCGCCCTCAGTCATCCAGGTCGAACACAAGGTTCGCCCCTACGAGAGTAACACGAGCGCCATTCAGCATGACGGCGGGGGGGCCATCGCTCTTCACCCGTCCTCATGCCGGCGGGACTCCATCCGGGCCAGGAGGGAGCGGGCGTCCTCGTCGGAAGGGTCAGCCGCCAGGGCCAAGCGGAAGCAGCGGGCCGCCGCTTCCCAGTCCTCCCGGCGGCGATGAATGAGCCCCAAGTTGTAGGCTACCTGGGCCGCGTCGTCGTCCAGCTCCAGCGCTCGCTCGAAGGCCCGGATGGCCAGCCGCTCCGACTCTTCTCTCTCCTGGGTCGGCATTTGCAGCAGGGCCGCTCCCAGATTAGACCAAAGCAGCGGCTCGTCGGGAGAGGTCTTGATGGCCTCCTTCAGGATCGTGGCCGCCTCGACGAAGCGACCCATCAGCATGTGGGCCGCCCCCAGGTTCAACCTGACGTTGGCATCCTCGGGGAATAGCTTTGCCGCCCGCAGCAGCAGGGGCAAGGCCAGGGCCGGCTTACCCTCCCGGAGGAAGACGGCCGCCTCGTTGTTGAGTTCCAGGGCCTCCTGACGCCCGCCCTCTCCGCCGTCATCCTGGTCCGCCATTAGGACTCCTCCGCTTCCCTCTGGTCCGCCGGCGCTCCTGGAGGGAAGCTGAGCATCACTGTCATGCCCTCGCCGGAGCGGTAGCCTTCGTGCCGGGATGCCGCCGGCACGAAGAAGGTATCGCCCTGCTGTAGCCGCACCTGCCCATCGGGGAAGACGATCTCCCCCGATCCCTGCACCACTATGCCCGAGTAGGCCCGACCCCGGTGGACGTCCTCGGTGTCGGAGACCACTCGCAACTCGCGGGCGGAGAAGCAGTCGGTATCCTCCGGGCCCACCAGCAGCGTCTCCGTCGGGCTCTCCGTCCGGCGACGCTTCAAGGTGGCGCTGAGCACCGCCTCCATGCCTGTCGGCCCCGAGTAGTCGAAGATGTCCAGGGCCAGATCCATGCTCAGGCCCATGAAGGCCGCCGGGCGGCTGATGCTCACCTCGCCCACCTGGAACTCGGCGCTTACCACCCAGTCGGTGGGCTCCTGCACTTCCACCATGAAGACGCCCGGGCCGATGGCGTGGGGCATGCCCGCCTCGATGATGTACATGTCGCCCGGCTCCACCGGCACCAGGTTCAGGGCCTGCT
>JBBQIE010000287.1:0-4235 GCA_038324625.1 Anaerolineae bacterium
GGTCATGGGCTTGGAACCCGCCGCATGTCGGCATGGGATTCTCAGGAGTGACAACGGCATGAAGATCGGCAAATACCAATTCCCCGACGACCTCTACTATGACCACACCCACAACTGGGTGCGACCGGAGGGCGACGAGGCGGTCCAAGGCATGAGCGACTTCGGCCAGGCCCTGGCCGGGGAGATCATCTATGTGGAGCCGGCGGCGGTGGGACGGGAGTTCGAGCAGGGGCGACCGGTGCTCTCGGTGGAGTCCGGCAAGTGGGTGGGACGGATCAACGCCACCGTGGGCGGCACCATCCTGGCTTTCAACCAGGAGTTGGACTTCCGGCCCGACTTGGTGAATGAGGACCCCTACGGCCAGGGCTGGATGGTGCGTTGGCGGCCGTCGAATGCGGCCGAGGACCTGGCCCGTCTGCTCCGGCCCGGCTCGCCCGAGTTCCAGGAGGTGATTCGGGCGGAGAGGGAGAAGTACGGGCTGTGAGCGAGCCGGAGATATCGCTCGGTAACTTCGGCGAGGTCGGCTGGGGGGAATCCCAGGCCCTCTACCACGTCCAGGCCCACCTGGGCCTGCCGGCCCTCAACATCCTCTGGCCCCGGGAGCCCTACGTCTGCATCGGCCGCTTCCAGGACCTGGACCTCGACGTGGACGCGGAGGCTTGCCGTCAACGTGGGCTTCCCCTCGTCCGGCGGGAGGTGGGCGGGGGAGCGGTGCTCCTGGATTCGCGCCAGGTCTTCTACCAGTTGGTCCTGCCGGAGGAGTGGCTGGGCGCCACCCCGGACTACCGGAGGCTATTCCGGTTGGGGCTGGATGGGGTGGTCCTGGCCCAGAAGCGGCTGGGAGTGAATGCCGCCGTCCGGGGGGCCAACGACGGGGTGGTGGGCAGCCGGAAGATCTCCGGCAACGGGGCGGGACTGGTGGGCCGGTCGGCGGTGGTGGTGGGTAACATCCTGCTGGACTTCGACCACGAGACTATGGCGTCGGTGCTCAAGGTGCCGGACGAGAAGTTCCGGGACAAGGTCCACCGGAGCATGAAGGACAACCTGGTCAGTCTGGCGGAGCTGGCGCCGGGCGCCGGCAATGAGCCGGTGGCCCGCCTGCTGGAAGAGGCTATGGCCGAGATCCTCTCCGGGGTGCGGGGGTGGGGGACTCTCAGCGGCCCGGTGCGAGTGGCGAGGGAGGATGCCCTGCCGGCGGCAGTGACCGAGGCCCTACCGTCCATGGCCGCCCACCTGACGGACCCCGGCTGGTTGCAGGCGGTGCGCCGTGACCGAGAGCGGCGGACCCTCCGCATCCGCCAGGGGCTGGAGATGCGGGAGAACCTGTGGAAAGCGCCGGGAGGGTTGCTCCGCTGCCACTGCGCCTTTGAGGAGGGACGCCTGACCTGGCTCTCCTTCTCCGGAGATGTCTTCGCCCATCCCCCGAGGGCCCTGGAGATGCTGGAGCAGGCTTTGCTCCGGCGGCGGCCGGAGGAGATCCGCGAGGCGGCGGCCCGCTTCCTGGCTCGGGAGGACGTCTCCCTGCCCGGCGTGGGGCCGGAGGACATCGAGCGGGCGGTGCTGGGCCGGACGGTCTGATCCCGCCCTTCTCAACCCCGGCGGCAGGCGCTATCATGCCGGGGACAGCTAGCAGTGACCGGGAGGCAAGATGATGAAGAAGGCATTGATGGTATGGGGAGGCTGGAGCGGGCACGAGCCCAAGCAGTGTGCCGACGTGTTCTGCCCCATCCTGGAGACCGAGGGCTTCGAGGTCGAGGTGGCCGACAACCTGGACGTCTATCTCGATGGGGACAAGATGCGGGCCCTGAGCCTGGTGGTGCCGGTGTGGACCATGGGCGCCATCACCCCAGAGCAAGAGAAGGGGCTCCTGGACGCCATCGCCGGGGGCGTGGGCGTCGCCGGCTGGCACGGGGGCATGGGCGATTCCTTCCGGCAGAACACCAACTACCAGTGGATGGTGGGCGGGCAGTGGGTGGCCCATCCCGGCGGGGTGATTGACTACGAGGTCAATATCGTGGATCACCAGGACCCGGTGACCGCCGGCCTGTCGGACTTCCAGATGCATTCCGAGCAGTACTATCTGCACGTGGACCCCGGCAACCGGGTGCTGGCCACCACCACCTTCAACAGCGATGTGGCCCCCTGGGTCAACGGCACGGTGATGCCGGTGGTCTGGAAGCGCATGTGGGGGAAGGGACGGGTGTTCTATTCCTCGCTGGGCCACGTGGCGGCGGACTTCGAGGTCCCCGAGGCGCGGGAGATCCAGCGGCGGGGGATGCTCTGGGCGGCCCGGTAGGGGTTTGGATCACGCGGGGAGTTTGGATCGCGAACGCCGCGAAAAGGGGACGAAAACGCGAAAGGTAGTCGTTTCGCGGGGGCGAGTCGGTCCTCGGGCGGTGCCGTGGTCCAACGTCACGGTCCCAGGCCCGCCGGTTCCGAGCTTCGCCAAGGGACATGTTCGGAAAGCTAGGGGCACGATGCATCGTGCCCCGGCTATCGTGGAGGATGATGTGATGAGCTGTCTATCCGATCTGCTCCAGTTGCAGACTCCCGACGGCGTCGAGGAGATCACTACGGCGGAGGGATGGGCTCGCCGCCGGGAGAAGATCGTGGCGGCTTTCACCTCCATCATCGGGGAGCCTCCCCTGGACGAGCCCCCTCCCCTGGATCCGCGAGTGGAGGGCGAGCACGATGCAGGCACCCACGTAAGGTACCGCGTCACCTACGCCGTGGATGGCGACGAGCGGGTGCCGGCCTGGCTCTTGGTGCCCAAGGGGCTCCGGCAGGCGGTTCCCGCCGTCCTCTGTCCGCACCAGACCACCAAGCTGGGCAAGGACGAGCCCGCCGGCCTGAGCGGTGACGCCAAATACCCCTACGCTCGAGACCTGGTCGAGCGCGGCTACGTCACCCTGGCCCCGGACCACCTGGCGGCCGGGGAGCGGCGCACTCCGGGCCTGACGGACTTCGACACCGCTGCCCTCTACGCCCGCTACCCCCAATGGTCGGCAGTGGGCAAGACCATATGGGACCTTCGGCGAGGGCTGGACTTTCTCTGCACCCGCCCGGAGGTGGACCCCGACCGCCTGGGCATGATCGGTCACAGCCTGGGCGGGCACTCCACCCTCTTCACCGCCGGGGCGGACGATCGGGTCAAGTGCGCCGTGTCCTCCTGCGGCCTCACCACCTTCGCCGGTGACGCCGGGAGGATGGTGTGGGCCCGCGACCACTGGTACCAGTATATGCCCCGGCTGCGCCCCCTCTTCCTCGGAGGCCAACCGGCACCCTTCGACTTTCACCACTTGACGGCCCTCATCGCCCCGCGGCCCTTCCTGAACCTATCCGCCCTCAACGACGAGTGCTTTGCCTCCACCGACGCTTTGGCCGAGCTGACCCTGAGGGTAAACCGGGTGTATCGGGTGCTGGGAGCGGAGGAGGCCTTCGCCTGCTACCTGCACGGCAGCCACCATTCCTTCCGAGACGAGGCTCGATCCCTGGCCTATTCCTGGCTCGATCGTTGGCTGATGATGCCGTAGCGTCCCCCGCGGAAGTCACGGAGGTCAGGCCAAGGCTGCCCCTCAACAGGTGCCTTTCGCGTTTTCGTCCCCTTTTTGTCCTGGTTCGTGTGATGTCAGGCGGCGGTCTGAAGCCCACCGCTGAAGGCCTTCGGCCAAGGAAGCCCCGACTCCATCCCCTGGCCGAAGGCCCTCAGCGGGCGCCTTTAGCCGCCCGTCCCTCCCGCTCGTCTGCCGGCGCTTGCCCCAGAGCCCACCCCAACCCCGTTCTACCCTCTCTCGAACCAGGACATTTTCGTCCCCTTTTCGCGTCCTTCGCGATCCAGAAGCCCTTCGCGATCCAAACGTACCCCAGGAACCCCGACCGGCAGACGCCGGCCGATTTCACGTAGGTTTTACGCCCCAGACCCCTCAAACCCTCTCAAGCAAAGCCCCTTTTCTACGATACTCAGTCAGTCTCTACTCGTAGTAATGGGCCCTGACTCAACGAACCGCCGGCCGGCCTCGCCCCTATCGTGTACGGCAACCGGCTGAGAGAGGGAGATGCATGGATCGTCTGGTCACCATCATGTCCTCCAGCCAAGACTGGCTGGTGCATCGAGTGTTCCACCACACGGAGCGACTGGGGTATGCCCGCCACGCCCAGGCCCGCGAGGAGTCCTGGGGCAAGGCGGTTGCCGCCATCGCTCAAGCCCTGGCCGCCTGGGCCGCCGCCGAGGAAGC
>JBBQIE010000288.1:0-4225 GCA_038324625.1 Anaerolineae bacterium
TAGGCCCGGCCGTACTGCCGGAGGTATTCCTCCACCACGTACTTGCTCACCCCATAGGGGGACACCGGCTCGATGGGATGGGCCTCGTCCGCGGGCAGATAGCGGGGCTCGCCATAGACAGCGCCGCCACTGGAAGCATAGATCACCTTCCCCACCCCGGACTTGGTGCAGGCATCCAACAATCGGATCGAACCCAGCACGTTGATCTCGGCGTCGAGAAAGGGCTCGGCGACCGACCGGCGCACGTCAATCTGGGCGGCGTGGTGGCTGACCACATCGAAGTGGTGGTCGGCCAGGAGGTCGGCCAAAGCCGGATCCCGGAGGTCCAGGACGTGCAGGGTAGCAGAGGGGTTGAGGTTCTCTCGGCGGCCATGGCTCAGGTCGTCAACTACATGCACCTCGTGGCCGGCGGCCACGAAAGCGTCCACCACGTGGGACCCGATGAAGCCGGCTCCGCCGGTGACCAGTATTCTCAAGATGGGGCTCCTCAGTGAGGTTCCGTCGTCACGTGCCCGCCATGCTCAGGACCACGCCGACGGTGCGGAAGAGGATGGCGAGGTCGAGGAACAGAGACTGGTGTTTGATGTAGTAGAGATCATACTCGAGCTTGATGCGGGCGTCCTCGACGCTGCTGCCGTAGCGATAGCGGACCTGCGCCCAGCCGGTGAGGCCCGGCTTCACGCTCAAGCGCGAGCGATAGAAGGGGATCTGTTCCTGGAGCTGGGCCACGAACTCCGGCCGCTCCGGCCGAGGCCCGATCAGGCTCATGTCCCCCTTGAGGATGTTCCACACCTGGGGCAGCTCGTCCAGGCGGGTCTTGCGCAGGATCCTTCCCACTCGGGTTACTCGGGGGTCACGCTTCTCCGCCCACTGGGCCCCCGCCTTCTCGGCATCCGGCACCATCGAGCGCAACTTGTATACCCAGAAGGGAGCCCCGTTGCGGCCGCAGCGCCGCTGTCGGTAGAAGATGGGGCCGGGGCTCTCCAGCCAAATGGCCAAGGCCAGAGGCCCGAGCAGCAACCCGAAACCCAGGGAGGCTACCAGAGCAAACGCCAGGTCCATGGCCCGCTTGACCAAGCGGGTGAGCACGTCGGCAGGCTCGAACTCGAGAAACCACTGCTCGGCCAGGTGATGGACCGGGGTGCGATCGAGGGTGCGCTCGTAGAGGGCGGCCATGCTCACCACCCCGATGCCGGCCTGCTGGCAGGCCAGCACCCACTGGAACAGTTTGGGGGAGATGCCGCGGGTGATAGCCACCACCAGCAGGTTCACCTCGTTGATCCGGACCAAGTCGGGAAGAGTGGAGCCACCCCCCAGGACGCGGGCGCCCCGGATGACCGTCCCGTGTTTACCCTGGTCATCATCTATGAAGCCGAGCAGGTCATACTCGTTGGCCAAGTGCTCCTGGATCAGCCGAGCGGCGGTGCCGCCGGCCCAGCCCGCCCCCATCACCAGAACTCGGTTACGGAACTGGGGCCGGGCAAAGACCATGGAGAACAGGCCACGGGAGAGGAAAAGCAGGGGAGTGGCAATGGCGGCGTAGAAGAAAACGAACCCGCGAGGGAGCGAGCGCGGGGTGGAGACGAAGTAGATCACCAAGTAGAAGAGAACCAAGACCGCCTGGGCCCGAACCAGCCGCCTGGTCGTCTCGCGAAAGCGACTGGCGAGGTTGGGCCGATAGAGATCATTCAAGAGCGCGGCCACCACCCAGGTGGCGGCCATAATGGGGAACCAGGTCCAATTGGCGCGGATGAAACTCAGATGAAAGGGCATGTCGCCCCGCCGAGCCCACACCGCCAGGGCCCCGATCACCGCCACCACCACAATCGAGAGATCCACCAACAGCAACAGAGTACGGCGTCCGGACGGGGTGAGAACTCCCCGGCGTGCCGGCGCCCGCGTCTCCAGGCCGATGAAGGCCGATTGCGGCTCAGTGACCATAGCGCATTGCCCCTCGATATCCTAGCCCGCCGATTCGGTGACCACCGTCCGGATCTTGAGGTTGTCGAACGTGACCGTGCCCGGCCCGAACAACCGTAGCAGAGGGTTCAGGGGACTCTGCTCGCCGTCTCCAGCCCGGCATATCAGGGTCACATGGTGCCACTCGCCGAAGGTCGCCGGGAAAGGTAGGTCGTTGGCGAAGCATGGCAGCGGCTCGCCCGAAAGCCACAAGGTGGCCTGGTCGGTCAGCATGTCCTCGGTGCGGTAGTCGAAAGACACGGCTAACGGCAAGCCAACCGGGGGTACGATCGCCCTCAACTGGTACGAGGCCTCGTCATAGTACCAGAACCCGGCCCTGGCCACCTCCAGTTCGGGCTTCTCCTGTCGCCACAGACACTGCACCCGAAGAGAACCACCCCATGGGTCCAATTCGTCGTCATGACCACCCACGAAAACACCCCGGTTCCAGGGATTGCCCGTGGCCATGTCGGACCATAGCCAGTTCTCGGGTCGAGCTTCGAGCCAGACTTCGAAGTCACCGTTCAGGACGAGATTAGGTCCCAACTGCACGTCTTCGGGATCCATGCCCAGGGCTTCCGCCACTCCGAGACGATCCGCCCCCTCGGTGGCTTCCTCCAGAGCCCGGCGCCAATGCTCTGCCTCCTGGTCGGCTCCCAGGCTCTCCCGAGCCTCGATCAGAGCCATCATCGGGAACAGGTCCGTCGGGGCCAGGGCCTGGTATTCCTCCAGTGACAACACCGCCTCTTCCCAATCCCCCCGGTCGCCCGTCAATCGAGCCTGGGCCAGTCGGGCCTGGGCCCCCCACCAGGCCATGGGGACCGAGGTCGGGCCGGGGTAGCCCTCCAAGAGAGACAGGGCCTCCGCCGGCAGTTTCCGGCGGATCAGGGTCTCCGCCAGGAGCAGAACCAGTCTCTCGTCGTCAGGGGCTGCGTCGTGCAGGGATCGGGCCGCCGGTAGGGCGGCGGGATGTCCGAGCCAGGCCCAATAGGAGACCACCCCGGCGGCCTTCTCGGCGGTCCATTGCCCGCCCTGATACAGACGCAACACCGCCCGCGCTTGGAAGTCGGTGTAGCGAGGATCGCTTGACTTCCGGAGAGCCTCCGGCTCGACGAACTCCACCCGCTCCCTATAGGGGTCGGCCAGAGGGTGGGGCCCGCCCACGGCACCATCGTAGGCGGTGACGATCACCGAGAGGGCGAAGAGATCGCTCGGTTCCAGCCTCAGTACGTCATCCCGCAGGGTGGGAATAGCCGATAGGGGATCACCCATCTGAATGTGGGCGTCCGCGAGCTTGGTGTAGTTAACCACCATCTGGTCGCGACGTAACTCCAGCCCCCGCCCGAGCTCCCACTCGGCGACGGCCTCCTGGGCCGAGCCCGCGCCATCCCAGGCGTCCCCAAGAAGCAGGTGGTAGAGGGGTTGCTCCGGGCACAGGGCCACGGCTCGGCTCAGGGCCTCCTGGGCAGCCTGGTTCTGGCCCAGCAGCAGATACAGTTCGCCCAGCTTGCGCCAGGCGTGGGCATTCCCGTCGTTCCAGGCCAAGGCCGCCTGATAGTTCCGAAGGGCCCGATCGAGATAGGGATTGGGCTCGGTGGGGTCTTCGGACAGCATAAGCAGGCCCCGGTCGAGAGCGCTTCCGGCGATCTCCGCGTGAGCCAGAGACATCACCTGATCCGCCGACAGAAACCAGAGGGCCGCGAGAACGAGCAGGAGCAGCCAGATGCGGCCGGTTCTTTGGAGAGCCCTTAGCAGCGTCATAGGCCGAGAAACCCGTGGACCACCCTTGACAACGTCGGCATTCTAGCGGCAAACGCGGAGAGCGACAAGACCACGTTGGCCGTCGCCGCCCCAGCGCCCCAGAGGAGGCGATCACGGGGCCGCGGCGGCCGGCATCATCCAGATTGGGGCGCTCCAAGCGCGATCGCCGTCGGGCTGAAGGGCCTTGACCCACACTGCCTCGACGCCGGGCGGCCAGGCGAAGGCTCCCTCGGATCCGGAAGTCAGATGGAAATCGCCTAACCCCTCGCCGGCGATGTTCGAGATGGACACCAGGGCCGGCTCGCCGTTGCCGTCCCAGTAGAACACCACACAGGAGTCTACCGGGGACTCAACCACCTCCCCCATCCAGGACTCCCCGCACCGTAGGGCCAGGGCTAGGTCCGAGTCCTCGGTGGCGAAGGCTCGGCGGGCGCTCAAGGACGACAGAATGGCATCCTCACTGAGATCCGTGGCCCAGACCCCGGTCCGAGATCGGGTATCGCTA
>JBBQIE010000289.1:0-4224 GCA_038324625.1 Anaerolineae bacterium
CCCGGTGGGGGTGATGTCCCGCGGTGACCTGCTGGAGCTGATTCTCCTGGAGGACCTCCCGGTGAAAGAGGTCGCCGTCAGCCTGGAGCGACAGGCAGTGCCGGGGTTGGAGATCGAGGCGGTGGCCCGGCTGCGGGGCAAACGGAAATCCCTGGCCGCGCGGCTGCGGGAGGCCCTCTACGAGATCCGGGTGCCGGATGCTGCCGGCAGGGACTACGCCGCCGCCGCCCAAGCGGTGCTGGCCGCCCAGCGCCTGCCTATGCGTCAAGACCGTCGAGGGCAGATGCGGGAGTACGACTTCCGGCCCCTGGTGCTGGAGTTGAGCTACCACCCCGACCCGAACCCGCTTTTCCAGGCCCGATTGCGACACGATCCCCAAGCCACCGGCCGGCCGGGAGATTTGGTGACGGCGCTGGGCCTGGATCCGGCGGAGGCGGAGATCACCCGAGTGGGCCTGGTGCTTCAGCCCGAATCCTGAGGCGATCCTCCTCCGCGCGTGGGCGCGCTCGCTCCTTGGGGGTAGGGCGCGATGAAGGTCGCCAGGGCCAGCAGGCTGAGCAGGAAGCCGGCGTAGTTCTCGTTGAAGAAGCGGGACACGAAAGAGTAGGTCCCGAAGAGGGCGGTGCCGGCGAGAAGCATCCGGTTCAGAGTGGGCCTACGCCATTGCCAGGGAAGGCCGAGGGCCAGGAGCGGTAGGCCGACCAGCAGCTCCGGCAGCCAGAAGGGGAAGTAGGACTGGGTATCCTCTACCAGGCCGAGGGCGAGCACTAGATTGCTTAGGCCCCAGCCCCGGATCTGGTAGGGCGTGGGGGACGTGCCGGCGCTCCAAGCCCAAACGTCGTCCACGAAGGCGGGGGCGTCCCAGACCACGAAGGGCAGCACCAGCACCGCGAACACCGCCAGCCCCGGCCATAGGCGGCGCCAGACCTGGCGGGCCGCCTCAGTCAGCGAGGTGGAACCCCGGGCCAGGTAGAGGACATAGAAGGGGGCCAGGAACCAGGTTGTCGGTTTACTGGCCCAGGCGAGCCCAAAGGCCACCGAAGCTCCCCCGTATCGCTCCCGCCTCAAGAGCCAGACCCCCAATACCACCCAGGCCAGGACGAACGAGTCGTTCATCCCGAAGATGATGTCGCTGCCCATGATGGGGTTGAGCCCGATGGTCATGGCGAGCAGGAGGGCGGCGGGCCGGCTCGCCGCCAACCCCGGTAGCAGCCCTAGGGTGACGGCGAAGAGGGCCAGGTAGAGGAAGCGCTGGTCGTACCACCCCAGCAGGGCCTCGCCGGCCAGCTTGTCCGGCACCCCGGAGATGAGGGTCCAGGGCAGATAGGGATAGTGGTAGAGGGCGGTGCGCTTCTCCAGCCCCCACTCGGCCAGGGGCGTGTCCAGGTAGTCCTCAGTGTAGGGATTCCGCCCTTGGAGGAGCATCTCGATGGCGGCCTCGGTCTGGATCACTCCCCCGTCGTGGGTGAAGGAGGCGGGGCCGGTAGCTCGGCGCATCCCTACCAGGAACAGGCTCTGCGCCACCACCGTCACCCCCACCAGGGCGTAGACCAGGCCCAGCTTGGCCCGGAAGGTCAGTCGGGCGGACAGGCGAAAGCGCAGGACGTCCACCAGGAGGTAGAGCCCCAGGAGGACGAAGGCGGCGGTGATGAGCAGGAGGGAGATGGGGTCGGTGAGCCAGTTGCGCATCAGGTCCCAGGCATGGTCGGAGAGCAGGCCGCCGATCAGGGGTAGGCGGCGGATGGTCTCCTCCGGCCGGGGGGCGACCAGGTCGGCCAGGGTGTCAACCCGGATGCGAGCCAGGACCAGGATGGTGAGGACGATGGCATCGAGGGAAAGGGGATAGCCCTCAGGAGCGGACTCGGCGAAGGCCGTCCCGGGGGCCAAGGGGATCAGTCCCAGAAGACCCGGCGGCTGCCGCTGGGCTTGCTGGTCTCGATGACCTTTCCGGTGGCCGGGTCGTCCTTGACCACCACGATGACCCAGGTGTACTCCCCGGCCCCGGCCGGCGGGCCGTGCAGGCGATAGCTGGTCTCGGTGCTGCGGGCGATGCCCCAGGCGGGCTCTCCCGGCTTCCACATGCGGATGTCGAAGGACTCGCCGGGCTCCAGGGCGGCAGCATAGCTCCAGGCGAGGTCAACGGTATTCCCGACCTGGAAATGGGTGACGTCCGCCGGCTGCAGGAGTTCGGGCGCGGGGTGCAGGCGGTCGGGCGCGGCCACGGGGACCGGGGTAGGGGTGTCCACCACTTCCGGGGTGGGAGTGGCCGCCCCGGGGGTGTGGGTGGGTGTAGGCGAAAGGCTCGGTGACGGTGTGGCCTCGGTGTCGGCGGTCGGCTCCTCGGTGGAGGGATGTACCGGCCTAGGGGTCCAGATGGAGACGGGGGTCTCCAGGGCGGCCAGGAACTGAGCGGTGGCCGTGCGTGGGTCCTCGGCGATGGTCTCGCCGCCCTGAGTGCCGGATAGCAGCACCCCGGCGGCGGCGGCTCCCCCCACCAATACCAGCAGCAAGATCTTCAGGGCCCGGGGGGCGGCCCCGGCCAGGCCGGCCAAGCCGTGCCCGAGATCGGTGAGGCTATGCTGGAGGCGCATGGAGGTGGATTCCTGCTCCCGCAGGGCCTCCAGGAAGACCGTGGCCGAATGGAAGCGGTCGGCGGGTTCCTTGGCCAGGGCCCGCAATAGAGCCCGGCTGGCGTCTCGGCCCAGGGACCGGCGCAGGCCCCGGGAAAGGGAGGGGCTGAGGACGGCGTGGTCCCGGCGGACCTCATCATCGGTGGCCCCGGTGAAGGGCAGCTCCCCGGTGAGCATCTCATAGGCGATGACCCCCAGGGAGTAGATGTCGCTCCAGGGGCCGGTGGGCTGAGCGGTGTTTCGTTCCGGGGCCGAATAGCGGGGATCGCCCGGGGCGGGATGCTGTCCCCGGCGGCGGGCCTGGGCCAACCCGGCCAGCAGCACCCGCCCGTCGTTCATCAGCAGGATGTGATCGGGAGTGACGTTGCAGTGGATGAACTGGCGGGCATGCATCTCGTCCATGGTCTGGGCCACCGGCAGCAGGTACTTGAGGACGGCGGCGCGGGAGAAGCGCCGTCCCGGCTTCATCTCCTCGCGTAGAGAGCGTTCGGCCCATTCCATGGCGGAGTAGATGTGCCCGTCGGCGCTCTGACCGACGTGCCGGATATCTCGGATGCCGGGAAGCGACAGGTGGCCGACCACCTCCTTCTCCCGGCGGAGATGGGCAAGGTCGCGGGCGGAGCGGTTCAGGGCCGCCTTGATGGCCACCTCGGTGTGATCGCGGGAGGTGGCATGATACACCGTGAACTCCTGGCTGCCGCCTACCGGCCGGAGAACGGTATACTCGTCTATCTGCTGCGGGCTGCGCTGGATCACTCGATTAGGGGCCCCAGGTGATTCTTTCCTCGGTCCAGTTGGGACCGGGCGTGCCGTTCAGGTCGAAGAGCTTCCGGGGATTGCTACCGTCTGCCCCCATGACCCAAATCGCCCATTGCCCATCGCGGTCCGAAAGGAAGGCGATGGAGCGGCCATCGGGAGACCAGGTGGGAAGGCCGTTGTTGCCCGGCCCGGCGGTCAGCCGGGTGAGGCCGGAGCCGTCCACCAACACGCGGTAGATATCCCAACTGCCGGCTCGGGTGGACATAAACACCAGATTGCCACCGGAGTCATCCACGGCTCGGTCGCTGGAATCGGTGGTCAGGCGCCGGGGGACTCCTCCCTCGGCGCCGGCGATCCAAAGGCCACAATTGCCGCCGGATCCGAAGCCGTAGTCACAGCCATTGTAGGCGATCTCGCCGTTGCTCAGCCAGACCGGGAAGCGCCCCAGGAGGCCGGTGGTCCCCAGGGGAATGAAGGGTGGGCTCTGGGGTGGGTCCCCGTCAATGGAGTGGCGGTAGAGGCGCCACTGGCCGTCTCCCTGCTGCGAGGAGGAGTAGACGATCTCCCCTCCCCCGGGTGACCAGGTGGGGTGATCGTCCTCGGGGTGATGGCTGGCCTCCCGTCGCTCCCCCCCGTCGGCGTTGATGGCCCACAGGCTATCGGTGCCGCAGCCCTGGCCGTTCAGCACCAGACGGCCGTCACCCCGGAAGTCCGGCTGGCGCATACATTGGGCCAGTTGGTAGCGGTCGGCCCCGCCCCCGGCGGCGATCCACACGTCGGTGCGGCCGGTTTGGGGGTCGTAGAGGGGGTAGGCGATGCGTCCCACCAGGGCCGG
>JBBQIE010000290.1:0-4221 GCA_038324625.1 Anaerolineae bacterium
CGGCGCATTGGGTCCGCCCAGCGCCCGCCGCGCGCCGCCCGCACCCCCCCCCCCCCCCGGCCCCACCGCCACAATCCACCCCGCCCCACCCGGGGGCCGCCCCCCCCGGGTGGGGGCCCCCCCCACTTCGTTCTGTGGAGATTTGGTTCTCAGAGCCCCCCGGACCTAATCCTCAATGGCCCGGCGGATGCTTCCCGCCAGTGAGCTGAACTCCGGCAAGTATCGAACCTCGGTGGACCTTGGTCTCGGGAAGGGCACATCGAAGATGCCTTTCACTCGGCCCGGCCTCTGTGACAGCACCACCACTCGGTCGGAGAGAAAGAGCGACTCCTCGATGCTATGGGTCACCATCAGCACCGTCTTGCCGCTGGTCATCCACACCCTCTGGAGTTCCTCGTTCATCTTCTCCCGCGAGAAGGCGTCCAGAGAGCCGAAGGGTTCGTCCAGGAGCAACAGGCTGGGATCGTCGGCCAGGGCTCGACCCAGCGCCACTCGCTGGCGCATACCCCCCGACAGCTCTCGAGGATAGGCATCCTCGAACCCCTCCAGGCCCACAAGGGCGATCATCTCTTGGCCCCGAACTCGTCTCCGGGCGACATCCACCCCCGCCAACTCCAGAGGGAGCACGATGTTCTGCCATACCGTCCGCCAGGGCATCAGAGCCCCGGTCTGAAACACGAACCCGGCGCGGCCGTCACCCCTGGGCACCTCTATCTTGCCCCCGGTAGGCTGTGCCAAACCGGCCACCAGCCGCAGGAGGGTGGTCTTCCCGCAACCGGAGGGGCCCACCAGGGAGACGAATTCGCCCGTCTCCACCGTCAGGTTTACCTCGGCGAGCGCCTCTAGGGGGCGCTCGCCGGGGGCGTAGGTGTAGGTGACGTTGACCAGGCTAAGAGCGGTATCCGGCAATCCGGCTTACTCCGAGGGAACGAAGCGATTGGTGAAGGCCGCCGACGCCTCCACGGGAGAGTCAATGAGCCCGGCTCGCAACATGAACTCGCTCGATTGTCGCCAGGTTTCCTCGCTGGAAGCCCCGACCCGATCGGTGCTCCAGAGTTCAAGGGAGGCATCCAGCACCGCCCGCTGAGAGTCGGCGTTGTCTCCGATCTCGGGCACCGCCTTCACCGCCATAGCGAAGGCCTCGTCGGGGTTGTCCAGGGTGTAACGGAGGCCGCGGGCGAAAGCCCGACTCAGCCGCTCCACCAGTTCCGGCTGATTGGCGATGGTGGTCTCGTTGGTGATGATCCCGTTGGAGGGAAGATCGGCATAGTCGGCCACCAGCATCTGATTGACCGTGTAGCCGCTCTGCACCAGCTGCACCGGCTCATTCATGTAGTAGCACACGGCGGCATCCACTTGGCCACTAGTGAGGGCGGCCACCTGAGTATACCCGATGGCCTGCAGGGATACCTGGCTCTCGGCGATGCCGTTCGCCTCTAGGAAGGCCCTCCAGGCCACGTAGGAGGCCCCGTGCAAGTGCGATATGCCCACCGTCTTCCCGATCAGGTCTTCCGGCTGAGAGATGCCACTCTCGGCCAGGGAAACGATCGAGACCGGGAAGCGATTGTACCAGTCGAACACGTATACCACCGGCAGCCCGTGCGAGCGCGCCAGGATCACCTGGTCGCCACTGCCCACGGCGAACTGCAGCTTGCCCGCCCCCAGTAGGCTGATAATGTCCGTTTCCATGCCGTAGTCCAGTTCCACTTCCAGGTGCTCATCGGCGAAGTAGCCCTGATCGAGGGCCACATACATGGGAGTGAACTGGACATTGGGCACGAACCCCATGGCGATCTTCACCTTTGCCTCGGAGACGCTCTCCGTGGGGGCGCACCCCACCATAACCGACAGTAAGGCCAGAACCAGGAGCAACCGCGACAGCTTTACCATTGTGTCAGTACCTCCAGCGCAGCAGTCTCTTTTCCATTGCCAGCACCCCCAGGTACATGGCCATAGCCATTACCATCAGGGCGCCCAGAGCCACGAACATCAGGGGGGTATCGTAGAGACCGCGGCCCAGGCTCACCAGGAAGCCAAGGCCCCGATCCGCCCCCACGAACTCGCCCACCACCGCCCCTACCACCGAGAGCGTAACCGAGAGACGCAAGCCGCCAAAGAGCACGGGTAGGGCCGCCGGTATCTGTAGCTTAGTGAAGACCTGCCAGCGGTCCGCGTGCAGGGTCGCCATCAACTCCATGAGTTCCGGGGGGACCGAGCGCAGGCCCACTATCGTAGATACCATCATGGGGAAGAAGACGATCATGGCGCAGACCAACACCTTGCTGGTGAGGCCAAACCCGAACCAAATGACCAGCAAGGGGGCCAGGGCCACCACCGGCACCGACTGCGCGGCGACGATGTAGGGACTAAGCACCCTCTCCGCCCAATCCCAGGTTCCCAGGGCATACCCCACCACCACCGCCGCCGTCACCCCCAGGCCGAGGCCAACCAGCACTTCCCCAGCGGTAGTAACAACGTGCAGCCACAGGCTGCCATTGGAGACCACCGCCACGGCTTTCCGAAGGACCTCTAGCGGTCGGGGCATGATATAGGACGGGTAACCGGCCAGTACCGCCCACCCTTGCCAGCAAGCCAGCAAAACCAGAGCCACGGCGACGGTGGCTAACACCGGCGATCTCCGCCCCTCAGTTCGCTCGTCCCTCACTCGCCCTCCCAGTCCGCGGCTGTGTGACGACAAAAAGCCCCGCTGTACCAGCGGGGCCGTGGATTTTGCACGCATAACCTATGCGTCTCTGACCCTCTTCCATCCGGACTGTACCGTCGGCCCTGGGATTCGCCCGGAAAAGGCGGCACCAGGTCTGCAATTGCTCGCGGGCTCAGCGCATAGCGCTCTACCGCCGGTCGGGAGTTGACGATGCCCGTCTCACCCGGCCCCGAAGGTCAAAGAGAGTGTAAACCATACCTGGCGCGCCGGCAACTGAGGCGGACCTCCCGAACCAAGACCGCGTCCTCGAAACCGGCCTTGTCCGCACTCTAGCTCGTCTCTATACTCCTCTCCGGCGGCAATAGCAGCCATTGACTCGGAGATCTGCGGCTTGCCGGACTGGGGATGTTCTGGACTGTAACCCTCAACGCCACCGTGGACCACATATACTCCCTGCCCACTGGCGGGCGCGACAAGGCCCTGCTGGCCCAATCGGCGGTACACGTCCCCGCCGGCAAGGGGATCAACGTCTCCCGGGCCCTGGCCTGCCTGGGCACCTTCTCCACTGCCGTGGTCCTGGTCTCACCGGACGAGGAAGCCCGTTTTCATACGAGCCTTTCCCGATCAGGTATTGTCTCGCGACTCATCCCGGAACTGGAGCGCACCCGCCAGCATGTGACCCTGCTTCCGGCGGATGGCAGCCCGCCGCTGCATGTCCGCGAGAGGGGCGAAGCCACCGGGGAGGATGCGCGCCTGCAGATACACGAGGCGCTGTCCGAGGTGGCGGCCGGCGATATCGTCGCTCTGTGCGGCAGCCTTCCTCCCGGCCTCCCGTCACCCCTCTATCACGACCTGATCGAGGAACTGGCCGGTCGCGGCGCCCTGGTGTGGTTGGATTCATCCGGACCCCCGTTAGTCCAGGCCCTGAGAGGCACCGCCATGCCCTACGGCCTGAAGCTGAACCGGCAGGAGGCCGCTGAGGTCCTCGGGGCCGGCCTAATCGACCTCAACCAGGCTGGTGCAGCAGTGCGCGAGCTCCTGGGACAGGGAATCGAGATCGTCTGCGTGACCCTGGGAGCCGAGGGTCTGATCCTAGGGACGGCAGAGGGCCTCTGTCTGGCGCGGCCGGAGCCGGCGCCTGCCCTGAACCCGGTAGGCAGCGGAGACGCCGCGTTGGCCGGCCTGATGCTCTCTCAGGCCAGGGGCACCGGCCTCCAGGCGGCGGCGCGACTGGCCACGGCCGCGGCGGCGGCCACCACCCGGACCTTGGTGCCCGGCTTCTTCACCGAGGACGGGTTCCACGAGGCGATGGCGGGTGTCATCGTGTCGGAGATAGCCTAACGAAGTCCGAAAACCCGCCGATTGTGTCCTGGTTCGTGTGATGTCAGGCGATGGGAGGGCGGCGGTCTGAAGGTCGCCGCGGACACTGCCGTGCCTATTGCTGAAGGCCTTCGGCCAGGGTAGAGGCCACACGGTTTTCTTGGCCGAAGGCCCTCAGCGGGCGCCTTTAGTCGCCCGCCCTCTCCCGCGTCGCCTGCCGGCACTCACCCCAGGGC
>JBBQIE010000291.1:0-4213 GCA_038324625.1 Anaerolineae bacterium
GCAGAGAAGGTCTTCACGAAGGTTGTCGAAATAACCGGCCCACGTCACCTCAGCGGGACCGTTGTCCGTGAGGGGCCGCCCCGCCATGACGGGGATTGATGAAATATCGGGGACATTTGTCGTGGGTGCATCCTTGGCTCGGCAGGGCCCGCTCCGGGCTGAAGCCCCGAGCTACGGTGGCGCAAAGCCGGCCAAGGCCGGCTGAGAGTGGTCCCAGCCCGTGTAGGCGGGCTTTGCTTCTCGTAGCCCGGCCATTGATGGTCGGGCGGGCTCTCGGGATACGATTGCCGGCCTATTTCGACAATGTCCATAATGGCGGAGCGGGCGTCCGGTTGCACAGTGGGCCGCCTAATTGCTCAGCCTTCTCAGTCTTGATGGAGACCTTTTGGGTCTGCCCATATGTGCTACAATAGCCTCCACCGACACCGGCCCACGAGGGCATCTCTGCCGCCTTTTTGCTAGGAGTGTGCCGGGGCGAGGTTGACCAGTGACCCTGGAGGCGACAACCGAGGCGGGCGCCGTCCCCGAGGAGTTCGTGGCTCAGGTGCGTAACGCCCTGATGCATCTCTACGACTACGCCCACCTCCAGCGCCATCCCCTCACCCGGCTGGCGGCCCTCTCCCCCGACCCCTTCAACGACAGTGCCAAGGCTCTGCGCAACCTCCTTCTCGACACCCTGGAACAGCTAAAGCCCGGCCCCACCGTCTCTCCCAATGACAAGGAATGGCGGCCTCACGGGGTCCTAATCCGTCGCTACGTCAACGGCTTCGCCATCGAAGAGGTGATCGAGGAGCTGCACATCAGCGTCCGGCAGATCCACCGCGAGCACCAGAAGGGGCTCCTGGCAGTGGCGGAGATCCTCTGGCGCCGGTGGCAGGCGGACGTGGATCCCGCCGAGGCCGACCCGGACCAGGCCCGAGAGGGCAGCCTCGAGCAAGAGGTGGAGCAGCTGGGGGTGGCCCCAGCCCGACTGGACCTGGCCGCCATCCTGGAAGGGGTGATGGGCCCGGCCCAGGCCCTGGCGCGGGAGGTCCAGGCGGGGCTGGAGGTCCGACCCCCGCGGCGGACCCATTGGGTCTGGGCTGACCCCACCCTGGCCCGGCAGGCCCTCCTGGGAGCCCTGAGCGCCGCCCTTCTGGGGCACCCCCACCGGGTGGAGATCAGTTGGGGCCAAGGTGGGTCCGGGGCAGCCTTCCTGGTGGCCTGCGAGCCCCACCTGCCCGAGGACGGGTCCGCCGGGGCCCGAGAGCGGGAGCAGCGGCTGGGGGCGGTGGATGAGCTGATGCGGGCCCAGGGCGGGCGCTTGGACCTCCTCCTGGAGGGGGCGACCCTGGCGGGGATGCGCCTGGCCTTTCGGGGCCGGGAGTCTCGCCACGTACTGCTCATTGACGACAACGAGCGCCTTCTGCGGCTGTTCGAGCGCTACCTCTCCGCCGAGGGCTTCGGAGTGACCGGGACCGTGGATGCCGATCAGGCCCTGCGGTCCATCGAGGCGGAGCCACCGGACGCCATCGTCTTGGACGTGATGATGCGGGACACGGACGGCTGGCAGTTGCTCCAGCGGCTGCGGGGGGACGCTCGCCTGGCCGAGGTGCCCATCATCATCTGCTCGGTCCTCCAAGAACCGGAGCTGGCCCACATCCTCGGGGCCCAGGGCTACCTCAAGAAGCCGGTGTCGCAGCGGCAACTGCTGGCGGCTCTGCGGGAAGCGCTGGACGGGAGTAGTCCGGGGGGAGAGCCCGCAGCAGGGCGCTGACGTACCGGCCCCAGACCTCACGGCTGGAGCCGCCATCCCGCACCACCGAGACCTGTCCCGGCCGGGTGGAGGTGATACTCTCGGCGAAGCTGGAGCCGGTGGTGACGATCACCGGCACCCCCGCCAGCCGGGCCTCCCGGCGCATGGACTCCACCACCTGGGTGCCGTTGCCCCCGGGCATGATCAGATCAATCAGAGCCAGGTCCGGCCTCTCCTCGGCCAGAGCGGCGAGGGCCTCCTCGCCGGAGTAGGCGGCCCGGAGTTGCAGGCCGGGGAACTCCGTCTCCAACATGCGCCGCAGGAGGCTGACGAAGCCGGGGTCGTCGTCCACCGCCAGGATGCGCCGGGGACGGGCCACCGCCGCCTTCACCGTGGCCAGCAGGTGCTCCCGTTGGATGGGTTTCACCAGGTACCCGGCCACCCCCAGCTCTCGGCTCACCACCGTCTCCAGATCCTCGGTGGGGATGCGGCAGCGGATCAGGGGCAGGTCGGGGCGGCGGCAGGCTCGGAGAATGGCCGCCGGGTCGAAAGGCTCCGGCTGGGTGGGGTCGCTCACCAGGACCAGGCCGTCCGGGTGCTCCGCCTCCACCCGCTCCGGCAGCCGGCTCAGGTCATCCACGGGGATGGCCCGATAGCCCTGGATGGCGCGAGCCAGGGAGGCGGCCGCCTCCGACGCCGGCCCCAGGACCAGCACCGTGCTGCCCAGGGGGTTCTCCGGCACCGGAGGAGACCATCCCTCGGGGGCGTAGTAGGATAGGCGGGAGCGGGCCCGGCCGGACTCGGGCAGGGGCAGGCGAAAGCGGAAGGTGCTCCCCTGGCCCACCTGGCTCTCGGCCTCGATGCGGCCCCCGTGCAGATGGACGAACTGCTTGCAGATGGCCAGCCCCAAACCGGCCCCGCCCCGCCCCCCGGTGATGCCGGTCCGAGCTTGGCCGAACTCCTCGAAGATGGTGGTCATGTCCTCGGGCGGGATGCCCACCCCGGTGTCTGCCACCGAGACTACCACCTCGCCCTCGCACACCCCGGCGCTCACCTCGATGTGCCCCTGATCGGTGAAGCGGATGGCGTTGTTGAGCAGGTTCAGGAGCACCTGCCCGATGCGCATCCGATCCACCACTACCGGGGGCAGCTCCGGCTCCAGGTACACCCTCAGGTCCACCTCCTTCCCCCGCAGCAGCCCCCGCGCCGTGACCACCATCGGCTCGATGACCTCAGCGAGGTCGGTGGGCTCCAGGCGTAGGGGCAGCCGCTGAGACTGGATGCGCGAGAGGTCGAGGATGTCGTCAATCATCCCGGAGAGGTGGAGGCTGGCCTGGTAGATCTCGTAGACGTCGGCCCGGAGGGCGGGGCTCCAGCGGGTGCTGCCGTAGGCCTCCGGGGAGCGGTACATCATCTCGCTGAAGCCGACGATGAGGTTGAGGGGGGTGCGCAGCTCGTGGCTGATGTTGGCGGCGAACTGGGCCTTGATCTCCCGGGCCTCCTCCGCCTCCTCGCGGGCGATGGCCAACTCCCGGTTGGTGCGCTGGAGGAGGTCGTAGAGGTCGGTGAGGGCCTTCTTGGCCCCGGCCAGCTCCCCCCGGCGAGCATTGGCCTGGCGGGCGTAGTGCCAGGCGCGGGCCTCGCTGGACTCGGAGCGGGCGATGGCGGCCACGATGTTCCCCATCCCCGCCCACATCACCCCCACCGACAGCCACAGGGTGCCCAAGTACCAGGCCGTCTCCACACTGGGCGCGGCCCCGGCGTGAGCCAACAGGGCGGCGGTGCCCAGGCCGGCGAAGGCCGTCGTGGCCAGGGGACCGAGAAGAATGCCGGCGAGCACACAGACGAAGGCGTAGAGGATGGGGGCCGGGGCCTCCAGGGAGACCCGGTTCACCACCCAGGCGGCCAGGAAGGCGGTGGCCAGGAAGGTCCAGGCTCGGGGGCGATAGGGCCGGCTGGGCAGGAAGGACAGCGTCCCCCCCAGGGCCAGAATTATCGGCCCGGCCATGAGGTCGTAGCGGGGGGCCCGGTAGTTCACCGACATCACCCCCACCAAGGAGAGGTAGCCCAGGGCCACCGCCCCCAGGGCCACGGTGGTGAGGGTGCCGTTGAGAGATTCCCAGGGATGTTCGGAGAGGTCGGCGGAAGGTAGTACCTCGTCGGCGGCTGGGGAGGGGAAAGGCATACCACCTTGATTCGGGTCCATGGAGCACCTCCCATCCGGGCGCCGAGCGGCCGTGGATCACGTGGGCGCCCCAGTTGCTACACCGTTCACCTGGGGCTAGCATAGCCACGGATTTGTTCGGGGGCCAGTGGGAGGGAGCCCTCACCCCCCAACCCCCCATACGCATCAAGCTAAGCAACCTCCGGGGGGTTGAGTAGGAGTTGGTGGGTGTTGGGTTGCATGCGACGTCGGTTCATTCGGCAGCCCGCCGCCAGGCAGCGCTGGAGCAGCTCAATGGTCACGGTGAGATCTAT
>JBBQIE010000292.1:0-4206 GCA_038324625.1 Anaerolineae bacterium
ATTCCCGGTTCGTGGTGCCCTATTGGGACCAATACTACCGAGGGATGACCACGGGAAGGCGCAGCGCCCACGTCGAGGACCTGCGGGCGGCACAACTGCCCTTCCTGGAGGACATCGGGCTCACCTACTACGATCCCTCCATCTCCCACAAGCTCAATCCCCGGATCATATGGGATTCCTGCCGCGTTCCCTTCGGCTGGCGGCTGGGCAGCTTCCACTACCTCAACCTCGGCGCCGACGACGTGCGGGACTTCGTGTTCCAGTCGGCGGCGGACGGGGCCTGCGCCGTGTTCAGCCACGTCGAGGGCCTCTTGGTCCACGAGCCCCAGCGGAGCAAGGTGTTCGCCTTCATCGAGGCCGCCCGCGAGGTGGAAGGGGCCCTGGGCCAAGGGGCGACGCGGACCGACCTGGCCGGGTACGTCAGCGAGGCGGGGAAGGCCAAGTTCTGGGACCACTGGCTGGAGTAGGCGTGTCGCCCATTAGGCCGGGCGCAGGATGCGGAGCGCGTTCAGGCCGGTGATCTTGTCGTAGGCGGCCTGAGAGAGCTTCCCCTCCGCCAGCAGCCCTTTCAAGTATTCTAAATGGGGCATGTGCAGATCGCGCATACCGTAGAGGTGGTCGGTGCCGAAGAGGAGCTTGTCTTGGTATTGGTTCAGGAAGCGGACCCCGAACTCGGGGGTGCGGGTAAGGGCGTTGTGACCACTGTTGGCGGAGATGTCGGCGTAGAGGTTGGGGTAGGTCCGCAGGAGGCGCGGCAAAGCGCCCTCGGCGGCGACGGGCCCCTTGGGATAGCCCGTCTTGCTCTCCGGGGTGATGTCGTCGCCGATCTCGGCCCAGAAGCCCTGGCCGTGGCCGACGATGATGGTATCCGGGGCCGCTTGCAGCAGCCGTTCTATCCGAGGCATCCCCGGGTCGTCCTGGAGGCCGTAGGTGCCGGGCTGGAACCCCACGTTGTGGATGAGCACCGGCAGCCCCAGCTCGCCAATCTGCCGGAACAGATTCACGGTGCGGGGATCGTCGGCGGGGATGTTGGCGGTGATCTCCCCGATGCCGCGGGCCCCATGATCCAGGAACCAATTCAGGAGGGGGCGGAAGTCGGTGTCGGGCCGGTTCCCCAGCCAGCGCGGGTCGAGGTCTCCGAAGGGGATGAGCCGGTCCCGGTGCTGGGCGGCGCCCAGGAACTGATCCCGCACGGACATCCCCTCCCAGTAGACCAAGGAGGGGAAGGTGACCGCCTCGGGGGAGACGCCGCTGGGCAGGAGTACGGCCTGATCCACCCCGTCGGCATCCAGACGGGCGATGATCTCCTTCCAGGTGACCGGTTCTCCCTCGCCGATGCCGCGTAGTCCGTAGAGCTGGCCGATGTGAGTATGGAAGTCTATTATCACCTGAATCTCCGGTGCCGCGTTCTTGGGTTGAGGACGGCCCATCCTGCCGCCCAGGGCAAGGTGTAGCTCAGGTGCGCGGGGCGGTCAAACCGGCGTCGGGGAGCCACCATGCCCATCCTCCGGGAAGGAGGGAGATCGGTCCGTTTTCCGGCATTGGGTTGACAAGCGGGCCCGAGCATGGTCTAATTTGGGTCCGACGTACAATCTAATAGCGGGAGAAGACAGCATGTCCGACAGCCGATTGAACCGACGTGGGTTTTTGCGAGCCGCCGGCATAGCCTCGGCCGCCACCGTGGCCGTGGCTTGCGGCTCCAGCCCAGCGCCGACGGTCGCCTCGACTCAGGTTGCCGAACCCACGGCTGCCCCGACCCAGGCCCCGGAAGCCACTACGGCCCCTGAGGCTACCATGGCCCCGGAAGCTACCCAAGCCCCCGAGACCACTGTCGCTCCCGCTTCCAAGTACGCCGAGGCCCCCAGCCTGGCGGAGATGGTAGCGGCCGGATCGTTGCCGGCCGTGGAGGAGCGCCTCCCCGCCGAGCCCATGGTTATCGAACCCATCGAGGAGATCGGGCAGTACAGCGATGACCTCCATCGGGTCCTGACCGGGCCGGCGGACCTCACCGGGCATCGCGTTATCGTCTACGAGGCCTTCACCCGCTGGGACTATCGAAGCGGCACCTTGGAAGTCATCCCCGACATAGCCAAGGGTTGGGATGTCTCCGAAGACGGTAAGACCTACACTTTCTACCTGCGCAAGGGCATGAAGTGGTCGGATGGGGAGCCCTTCACCGCCGATGACATCGTGTTCTGGTATGAGGACATCGCCTCCAACGAGGAGCTTTCCCCCAGCTTCCCCTCCTGGCTGGTGGTGGCGGGCGAGCCGGTGAAGATCACCAAGGTGGACGACTACACTCTCACCTTCGAGTTCGCCGCTCCCTACGGCATCCTGCTTGAGTTCATGGCCTTCATGGGCTCGGCCATCATCGCTCCCAAGCACTACCTCTCCCAGTTCCATCCCACCTACGCCGAAGCGGCGGACGTGGAGAAGGCGGTGAAGGACGCCAAATTCGAGCAGTGGTACGAGCTGTTCTCCAACCGCAACGACTCCATGAACAACCCGGACCTCCCGGTGCTCTGGGCCTGGAAGGTGGAGACACCATTCCCGGGTCAGCGCATGACCAACGTCCGTAACCCCTACTACTGGAAGGTGGACACGGCCGGGCAGCAATTGCCGTACTTCGAGAGAGTGGTCATTGACATGGCCGAGAACAACGAAGTGATCATGATGAAGACCATCGCCGGGGAAGTGGACATGCAGTACCGGCACATGGGCTTCGCCAACTACTCCCTGCTGACTGAGAACGAGGAAGGGGGAGACTATCGGGTGCGGCAGTGGAAAGGCGGCACCAAGCCTTGCGTCTACGTCAACCAGAGCTGGACCGACGATGGTGTCCGCGAGGTCTTCCAGACCAAGGACTTCCGTTACGCCATGTCTCATGCCATCAACCGTGAGGAGATGAGCGATCTCTTCTGGCACGGCCTGGGCGTGGGCATGAACCCGGTGGCCAGCCCTCGCGATCCCTTCTACATGGAAGGGTTCGAGAAGACGGCTGTAGAGTACGATCCGGACACGGCTAACGCTCTGCTGGACGGCATGGGCCTGGATCAGAGGGACGCGGACGGATTCCGAGTCATGGCCAACGGCGAGCGCTTGCAGCTGCTGCTCGAGTGCTACCCCAGCGAGATGGGCGCCCCGGTCATTGATATCTTCTCCCAGGTGGCCGGCTACTGGCAGGCGGTGGGCGTGGATGCTCAGGCCAAGGAGATCGAGCGCTCCCTGTGGCAGACGCGGGTGAACGCCAATGAGGCGATGATGCCCGCTTACGGCATCGCCAATATCCTCTGGATTCTCGACCCCGGGTGGTACGTGCCCTACGGCTGGTGCTATTGGGCCCCGGCCTATGCCCAGTGGGCCCTCAACCCCGACACCGGGATGGAGCCGCCGGACGAGATCAAGCAGATCATTGACTGGTACAACCAGCTCAAGCAGGAGCCGGACCCGGCCGTGCGGCTGGAGTTGGGTCAGAAGATATTGTCTCAGCACAACGAGATGGTTTACGTGATCGGCACCGTCGAGGTGGACATCCAGCCGATGATCGTCAAGAACGACATCGTGAACGTGTTCGAGGAGGCTCCGGCCGAGTACCGGACCTACCACGAGGGGCTGACCTGGCCGTTCCAGGTCTGGCGGCGCCCGGCCTAACCGGATGCGAGTTGCTCAGGCGCGGGAACCGCTTTCCGCGCCTGAGTGGTGTTTGGGGGACGACAGCGCCCTTCCGTACGTATTGCGAAATACTGCCGCATTCACTGCATGGCGAGGAGGCTTACGACCTCATAGACTATCTTGAGGTTGACAGGCGCCCGCCGCCGTGCTCTAATGAAGCCCCAACCAGGCAATCGCACCAAAGGAGAAGACAGCATGTCTGACAGCCGATTGAACCGACGTGGATTTCTGCGAGCCGCCGGTATAGCCTCGGCCGCCACCGTGGCCGTCGCTTGCGGTTCCAGCCCGGCACCCACGGTCGCCCCGACCGAGGCCCCCGTGGCTACCACCGCCCCGACCCAAGCTCCCGAGGCCACCATGGCCCCGGCCGCCACCACCGCCCCGGAAGCCACTCAGGCACCCGCGGCCACCACGGCCGCCCCGGCCTCCAAGTACACCGAGGCCCCGAGCCTGGCGGCGAGAGTGGCCGCCGGCGAGCTGCCCCCGGCGGAAGAGCGTTTGCCGCTGGAACCAGTGATCGTGGAGCCCTACGAG
>JBBQIE010000293.1:0-4206 GCA_038324625.1 Anaerolineae bacterium
CGCCCTCCTCCGAGATGAGTGGCTTGTGTCACACGCCGATATTGCATAGTCTGATTGGCAGACCCTGAGGGAGGAGCGTGGCGTTGGAGACCGTGGTGGTGATGGGAGTTGAGGGAGAGCTGGCTCTGCCGCGAGAGGTGCGGGAGCGCAACGGCTTCGAGCCCGGCACCATACTCAACGTCACTTCTCACGGCGGGGAGTGACCTCTCGCGGCTCGCGGACTCCTCAGTCCCCGAGCCGCGAGAGGCGTGGGCCGTTAGCCGCCGGACTGCTGCGCCCGCCAGGGGGCGGAGTCGGGGGTGAAGAGGGGGGCGCCGAACTCGTCCACTCCGAACTGGGAGATCAGCTCCTGGGTGGGCACGGAGATGAGCCAGTCTATGAAGGTGTTGGCCAGGTCGGCCTTGATGTGCTCTCCCTTATTGGGGTTGATGGCGATGACCCCGTAGGGGTTGAAGAGGACGGGATCGCCCTCGACCAGGATCACCAGGTCCGTGCCCTCTAAGGTGCGGGCGAGATAGGTGGCCCGATCGCTCAGGGTGTAGGCTTGCTGCTCGTCGGCCATGGTCAGGACCGCGCCCATCCCCTGTCCGGCGGAAATGTACCAGTCACCGGTGGGCTCGATGCCGGCCGCTTTCCAGATGGCCTTCTCCTTGGTGTGAGTGCCGGATTCGTCGCCGCGGGAGACGAAGGGGGCCTCGGCCTCGGCGATCATCCGCAGGGCCTCGGCCGCCGATTCGGCGCCGGCGATCCCGGCGGGGTCGTCCTCGGGCCCCAGGATGACGAAGTCGTTGTACATGACGTCCTCACGCCGGACCCCGTGGCCCGCCTCCATGAAGGCGTCTTCCAGGGCCCGGGCGTGTACCAGCAAGACGTCGGCGTTCCCGTCCTCGCCCAGGGCCAGCGCCTGCCCGGTGCCCACGGCCACCACGTCCACCCGGACCCCGTACTCCTCCTCGAAGGCCGGCAGGATGTAGTCCAGCAGACCGGAGTCCTGGGTGCTGGTGGTGGTGGCCAGGATCAGCGACTCTCCCTCGGCCGGGGCCTGAGTCTCGGCCACGGTTGCCGTAGACTGGACCGGGGCCGTAGCCGCAGCCTGGGTCTCGGCCACGGTTGCCGTCGGCTCGGGGGCGGCGGTGGCTGGCGGCGGCACGGTACACCCCGCCAAGGGCAAGGCCACCAATACTAGGGCCAATAGCAGTCTGGATACCATTGTCTTCATCTTCCTACTCTCCTATGGGCGGTCTGCCCGATGCGGATCGTTCTCGGCCGCCTTGGGAGGGCGCGGCTTCGCAAGCTCCGCGGCGCCCCTACCATTCTGGCTGCCTCCGTATTTCTCTGTGTCTCTGTGCCTCTGTGGCGAGCCCTTTCTCTCGCTAATATACCATCTCCCCCCGCACGAAGGACCGGGTTCGGGGGTCCCGCGGGGCTTCGAAGAAGCTCTCCGTGTCCGCCATCTCCACCAGGCGCCCCTCGAGGATCAGCCCCACCCGGTGGGCCAGCCTCTTGGCCTGGAAGACGTTGTGGGTGACCACCACGATGGTGGTACCCTCCTCGGAGTGGAGCCGCCGCACCACCCCCTCGATGAGCCCCACGTTGTACGGGTCCAGGTTGGCCGTGGGCTCATCCAGGAGCAGGACGTCCGGGTGTAGGACCAGGGCCCGAGCCAGGGCTACCCGCTGCTGCTCGCCCCCGGAGAGGGTGCGAGCCCGGCGCTGGCGCAGGTCCCCCAGGCCCACCTGCTCCAGGGCGCTCTCGACCTCCTCGACGGAGTCTCGTTTGCCTCGGAGGGTCAGCCCGAAGCGGACGTTGTCCCACACGCCGCGGTTCAGGAGTATGGACCGCTGGAACACGGTGGTGACTCGCCGCCGCAGGGCCAGCGGCACCTCGTCGCCGGGGGCGAAGTCGCGCCCTTGGAAGCGGATGCGCCCGCTGCTGGGGGGCTCCAGGAAGTTCAGCAGCCGCAGCAAGGTGCTCTTCCCGGCGCCGCTGGGTCCCACTAGGGCCAGCACCTCGCCCGGTTCCACCCGGAGTTCATCGAGGTCGAGCACCGTCTTCCCATCGTAGACCTTGGTTACCCCTCGCAGCTCGTAGATAGGCTCGGCCATCAGTCGAAGGCCTTTCCCTGGAGCCGGAGCATGGCCAGGTTGGCGAGGAAGCTCAGCCCCAGGAGGATGACCCCCAGGGCCACCGCCAGGTCGAAGTTGCCCTTGCGGGTCTCCAGGACGATGGCGGTGGTGAGCACCCGAGTGCGATGCTCGATGTTGCCCCCCACCAGCATCACCGCCCCCACCTCGGAGATGATGCTCCCGAAGCCGTCGATGACGGAGACGATCACCCCCACCCGGGCCTCGTGCAGCAGAGTCCAGGTGGTCTGCCACCGGTCCGCTCCCAGGGCCCGGATCTGCTCTCGCAGTTGGGGGTCGAGGCCCATGACGGCGGCCATGGTGAAGCCGGCCACCAAGGGGAAGGAGATGATGGTCTGGGCCAGGATCATGGCCGCCGGGGTGAACAGGGGAGGCACCAGGGAGGAATGCAGGCCGCCCAGGGGCCCGCTCCGAGAGAGCATCAGGTAGACGAAGAGGCCCACCACCACCGGGGGGAAACCCATGCCGGTGTAGAGCAGGGCGATCACCAGCCGCCGCCCGGCGAAGCGAGTCAGGCCCATGAGGGCCCCCAGGGGGATGCCCACCACGGTGGCGAAGAACAGGGCGATCCCGGACACCTGTAAGGAGAGGGCCACGATCTCGCCCAGGGCGGCGTCCCCGCCCACTATCAGGCTCAGGGCTTGGCCTATGGCCCCCACGCCGCTCGGCTCATCCGCACCGGTTGCCGATCAATCACGAGCACATTCGGGGGCCGGTCACTCCACCGTCTGGACACGCCCGGCCTCCGAGAGATCGTAGCCGCCCAGGCCCAGGATCCGCTCCTGGAAGGCGTCCGAGGCGATCATCTCCGCCACCGATTTCGTCTCCGGTGCGTCCCAGCGCTGGGCGCGCATAACCAGGTCAAAACGCTCGTGGAAAAGGCTCACGAAGCCCAGGCCGCGAGCCGCGGCCGCCGCCTTGATCCCCAGGCCGCAGTCGGCCTCGCCCTCGGCCACCCGCGCCGCCACCTCGGTATGCGTCGCCACCTCGTCGTCGTAGCCGACGATCCGGTCGGCGCTGATGCCCAGGCGTCGCAGGGCCTGGTCCAGCCACAGGCGGGTGCCCGACCCCCGACCTCGGTTCACGAAGCGAGCCCCTTTCTCGGCCAGGTCCTCCAGACGCTGAATGCCCAGGGGATTGCCCGGGGCCGTCATCAGCCCCTGCTCCCGCCGGCACAGGGTGAGGAGCACCATGCGTTCGCCGGGGAAGAGCCGGGTCACGTAGGGAGCGTTATACTCGCCGGTCTCCTGGTCCAGCAGGTGGCAGGCGGCGATCTGACCCAGCCCCTGGCGCAGGGAGATGAGCCCGTCCAGGCTGCCCATGGGCACCACCCAGAGATCGGCCGTCTCGGCGCTGTCTCGGCACATCTGGGCCAAGATCTCCAGGGCCAGATCGTGGCTGCCCACCACGACCAAGGCCCCGCCGTCGGCGAGAGCTGGGGTGATGAGGGCGCTGAAGGAGAAGGCCCGTGAGGTGGCCCGGTAGTACTTCTCCACGAACCCGCCGATGTCGCGGGTGGCGCATAGCTCCACCAGGCCCACCTGCTCCAGTCGGGTGAGGTGGTGCCGGACCCAGGCGGCGTGTTTGCCCATGGCCTCGCCCAGTTGGGATAGGGTGGCGGGGGCGGCCATCAGCCGTTGCAGGATGACCAGGCGCCGCTCGTCGGAGAGGAGCCGCATCTGCTCCAGGGTCTCGAGGCGGTGTAAGTTGTCCATTCAAGTAATGTAAGGCAACCCGCGTCGCTAAGTCAAACCTTATAGCGATTCCGGGATGGGAATGGCTACCTCACCCACGCGCGTCATGTTGAGCGCAGCGAAACATCTCACCGTGCGTGAGGCGAGATGCTTCACTCCGCTGAAAAGCGCTCCATTCTGTCCTGGTTCGTGTGATGTCAGGCGACGGGAGGGCGGCGGTCTGAAGGCCGCCGCTGAAGGCCTTTGGCCAGGGCAGAGGCCACACGGTTTTCTTGGCCAAAGGCCCTCAGCGGGCGCCTTTAGTCGCCCGCCCTCTCCCACGTCGCCTGCCGGCACTCACCCCAGGGCTACCCCAACCCATTCCATCC
>JBBQIE010000294.1:0-4200 GCA_038324625.1 Anaerolineae bacterium
CACCGTGCCGGCGGATGAGTTCCAGCACTCTGTGCAGGAAGGACAGGCATGGAGTCGTCGGTGGCGCGTCTATGTCTAGCAGAAGAGAGGAAAGCGTGACTCACCTGAGCCGGTTCGAGAGCCACGGCTATGAGCAGAGACAGCCGACCTCAGCCTCTCCGCTGGAGCTGCTGATTGCCACTTACGACAAAGCGCTAAGGGGCTGTCGAACCCATGACATGGCTCGATCTTTGGAGGCCCTGTCCGTGCTTCGGTCCGGCCTTAGCTGGGAGCAGTCGCCGGATCTGGCACCTCGCCTTCAGGCGCTGTACGAGTTCTGTGAAGAGTGTATCCGTGACGGCGACTTCAGGGTGCCGGAACGCCTGCTGGCGCAGTTGCGAGACACTTGGGTGGAAGTCAGGCGGCGGATCCAAGCACAAGAGAGGGCGACACCATCCCGGCAATCACTCCCGATGGGCGTTGGCGCGTTCAGCGTCGCCGGATAGAGACAGGGGATTTCTGGGGCAGGTCTCGGCAAGGAGGGGCAGCATGGAAGCGACACAGAAGGTCTCTCTCGACCTTCGCCCGGAGCGGCGGGTGCCGCTCGATGGGGCCGACTTGGCCTGGCGGGCCTACATCAAGGCCTCCCAGGAGCGACCCACGGTGGAGGAGGCACCGGAAGCGGATCTCGGCCCCGGCATGGCGGGAAGACAACGGGACGGGCGAAGCAACGCCTACGCCGAGTTCGAGGTCAGGCCGGACACGGGCGAGGTGCTGGTGAAGATCATTGACGGCGAGACCGGAGAAGTGGTCCGGACCGTGCCGGCTGATGAACTGAGGCGCTCGGTGCAGGAAGGGCAGGACTGGACCCGCCGCTGGCGCATCTACGTCTGAGGGGACGGGCGGAATGGCTACCTATCAGGAGTTCGTTCTGAGCGACAGCGCCAAGCGAGTGGAGCTGCGCTACATTGACGACAGTACCGGCACCGAGGTCTCGGAGACGCGAGACTACGGTAGCCGCGGCGTTACCGACCTGGAGCTGGCCCTCTTGGGTCGCCCATCGGTCCACGCATCGGGACGACGTATCGAGCGCCTGGCTTCGTGAGGCTTCCCCATCCCATAGGTTGGCTGGTGCTGCTGGCAGCCCTGGCTACAGGCGGTTGTGGGACCTCGTCACCGAGACAAGAGAGCTCGGTGGGCCAGGCGCCGACGTTGTCCGCCGACATAACGGGCGTGGTCGCCCCCCAGGTCTCGCCCACGGTTCAGTCACCAGCCACTGTTAGCCCAGCCGCGGAACCAGTCACCCCCAGGGCGGATGTGATCGTGGCCCTGCCCACCGTCTCCCCGTCTCCCGCGCCGACCACGCCTTTGCCCCCGGAAGAGATCATCATCCCGGCGATCGGTCTCGACGCCCCGGTGGTGCCCCTGGGCTGGATGGCCGAAGAGGTAGGTGGGGCCTACCAGTCGCGGTGGGAGCCGCTGCCTCAGGGCGCTGCCGGCTGGCATCGGGATTCCGGCTGCCCCGGCGCTGGGACCAACATCGTGCTTTCCGGCCACCACAACATCGAGGGGCAGGTCTTTCGTGATCTGATCGGCCTAGAGGTGGGCGATCGCATCTCGATCCGGGCCGGGCAGGCAACCTACGACTACGAGGTGGCGGAGAAGCTGCTCCTGCCGGAGAAGGACATGCCCGAGGGGCAGCGAGTGCAGAACGCCTCTTGGATGTGGCCGACCAGAGAGGAGCGGCTCACCCTCATCACCTGTTGGCCCTATGAGTCGAACACGCACAGACTGGTTGTTTGGGCTCGACCCGTGGCCGGCGCCTCGGGGGTCTACGCCCAGGCGAACTGAGGGGAAGCCGGGGTCGGTCTTTCCCTCCTCGTGCGGCTACCGCTCCAGGGCGGCGAGAGCGGCGGCGTAGATGACCTTGAGCGGTTGCCCGGAGCTCTGAGAGAGCGATAGACAGTCCTCGTACTCCGGGGCGGCGTTGATCTGATCCTGCCCCTGGAGCCCCAGCTTCACCCGCACTGACCCCCAGGTGGTCTCCACCGTGCGCGTCTCCCGGCGGAGCTTGATCCGCTCCACCCGGTGATGGCGCACCCCCAGGGCGGTGGTGTTCCGGAGGATGGCCTCGGCGACGGCGGCCAGGTCCTGCTCCCGGCAGAGGGCCCCGATCTTGAGCCCCGGGCGCCCTTTCTTCATGCTCATGGGGGTGGCGGAGACGTCCAAGGCTCCGGCGGCCAGGATGGCCTCCAGGGCGGCCGGGACCCACTCCGGGTTCATGTCGTCCACGTTGGAGGCGACCTCGATGATGGAATCGGCAGCCGCCTCGTCCGTCGCTTCACCGAGCAGGAGGCGCAGGACGTTGGGGCGGCCTTCGAGGTCCCGATTGCCGGCTCCGTAGCCGATCGAGGAAACGGTCATGGCGGGCATGTCGGACCCGGAGGCCAGGGCGGTGATGATGGCGGCGCCGGTGGGGGTCACCAGTTCACCCTCGATGTCGAGCTGCCGTACCGGCCAGCCCCGCATCAGCTCGACGGTGGCGGGGGCGGGAATGGGCAACATGCCGTGGGCGGTCTTCACTTGGCCGCGGGTCCAGGGGAGGGGGGAAGCGTAGACCTCGGTCACCCCGAGGAGGTCTAGGCCCACGCAGGTGCCGACGATGTCCACGATGCTGTCCAGGGCGCCCACCTCGTGGAAGTGGACCTCGTCCAGGGGCACGCCGTGGACCTTGGCCTCGGCTTCACCTAAGCGGCGGAAGACGCGGCGGGCCAAGTCCCGGGCGCGGGGACGCAGATCGCTGGACTGGATCAGGGCGTCAATATCGCCGTAGTGGCGGTGATGATGGCTCTCCTCGGTCTCCACGTGGGCCAGAGTGGCCCGCAGGCCCGACTTGTGGACCCCGGCCGGGCGAATGCTCCAGCCGGACAGGCCCAGCTTACCCAGTTCGGCGGTGAGAGCCCCCGGGTCGAGCCCGGCGTCGAGCAAGGCTCCGAGGGTCATGTCGCCGGAGATGCCGGAGAAGCAATCGAAGTAGGCGATGGTCACGGGGTCCCCTCCTGGGTGGCTCGGGCGATGACGGTGCGCATGATGGAGGCGGCGAAGTAGGCGGCCCCGAATCCGTTGTCAATGTTGACCACGGCTACCCCGGAGGCGCAGGAGTTCAGCATGGTAAGCAGAGGGGCAAATCCTCCCAGGCTGGTGCCGTAGCCGACGCTGGTGGGCACCCCGACCACGGGGGCGCTCACCAGCCCGCCCACCACGCTGGCCAAGGCCCCTTCCATTCCCGCCACCACGATGACCACGGTGGCGCCCTCGATGATGTCTCGATGGGAGAGGAGACGGTGCAGGCCGGCCACGCCCACGTCGTAGACGCGCACCACCCGGTAGCCCGAGTACTGGGCGGTGATCACCGCTTCCTCGGCCACGGGGATATCGGAGGTGCCGGCGCTGACTACGGCGATGTAATCGTCGCTGCTGGGGATGGGGGCCTCGCCGGTGGCGATGATGCGGGCCTCCTCGAAGTAGAGGGTGGCGGGCATGCGGGCGCTGACGGCGGCGAAGTGGTCCGGGTGGGCCCGAGTGGCCAGGGCCACGTTGCCGCCTTGGGAGAGACGGTACATGATCTCGGCCGTTTGCTCCGGGGTCTTGCCCTGGGCGAAGACGACTTCAGGGAAGCCGCGCCGCAACTGGCGATGGTGGTCAATGTGGGCGAAGCCGATGTCCTCGAAGGGCAGGCTCTTCAGGCGTTCCATGGCCTGGTCGCAGGACAAGTCGCCGCCCCGGACGGCGGAGAGGACTTCCCGGAGGGTGGCGTCGTTCAAGTCAGCACCTCATTCATGCTCCCACTTCGGAAGCCGGCTAGGTCGAGGGACACGTAGCGGTAGCCCAGGCTTTTCAGCCCGGCGACCAGCTCCTCACGGGCGGCCAACACGCGGCCAAAGTCGTCGGGTAGGATCTCGATCCGGGCCACGTCGCCGTGATCGCGCAGCCGGTATTGGCGGAGGCCCAGCGCCACCAGCATCTCCTCGCCTTGCTCGATCCGCTTCAGGGTATCCCGGTTCAAGGGGGTGCCGTAGGGCACTCTCGAGGCCAGGCAGGCGAAGCTGGGTAGGTCGGCGGTGGCAAGACCGAGGGCCCGCGAGGCTCGGCGGATGTCGTCCTTGGTGAGGCCGGCATCGCGAAGGGGGCTGACCACCCCCAGCTCCTCGGCAGCGCGCA
>JBBQIE010000295.1:0-4194 GCA_038324625.1 Anaerolineae bacterium
GCCCCTCTCCCATCGCAATGGGAGAGGGGCGTCCCGGCTCCCCCTTCCCTGCGCAGGGAAGGGGGCTGGGGGGTTAGGTTGGTCCCGGCTCCCCCTTCCTTCGCAGGGAACGGGGGAATAGCCAGGCTACTGCCTGGCGCCTGGGGGGTTAGGTTAGCCTACAGCGACTCGATCCGGTCCATTCCTTGACGCAGGGAATCGGCGATGTACTCCAGGTCGGCGTCGGTGAGGAGCGCCTGCATGGGTGGGGCGAACATGCGGTCGCCGATGTCGGCGGTGACCGGGTAGTCGGCGTCGCTCAGCCCCAGGTGGTTGAGGATGCGGCCCGGGTAGCGGTAGGTGGGCATGTTCCCCACCACCAGGCCCACGCCGGTGTTCTCCATCATCCACTTGGCCAAGGCGTCCCGCTTCTCCCGCCCGTATTGCGGGGGGATCAGGCAGGTCATCAGGTACCAGGCGTGGTAGTAGCCCTCCGGCTCGATGGGGAGGATCACCTCCGGCACCCTCTCGGTCAGCAGAGCCAGCAGCCTCTGGGCCCGATCCCGGCGGCGCTCCACCATGTAGTCCAGCCGCCGCAACTGCACCCTACCCACCACCGCTTGCAGCTTCGAGAGCCGGTAGTTTGTGCCCCATTGGGTCTGGCTGCCCCAGTTGCCCAGGGCCCGGATGCGGTCGTAGGCGGCGGGATCGTCAGTGGTGACCATGCCGCCCTCGCCCAGGGTGACCAGCAGCTTCTGAGTGTGGAAGCTGAAGAGGGTCATCCAGCCCTTCTTCCCCACCTTGGTGCCCTTGTAGCCGGCGCCACAGGCTCGGGCCGCGTCCCCGATGACCTTGGCCGGGCCGTGCTTGGGATGGGGATGCCGCCGGGCCACTTCCTCCAACTCGTCAATGGGGGCGGAGAGGCCGTGGTCGTGGACCGCCAGGATGGCGCGGGTGCGCTTGGTGATGCGGCGCTCCACGTCCTCGGGGTCAATGTTGAAGGTCACCGGGCTCAGCTCGGCCGGGACCAAGGTGCCCCCCTGGCCGAGGATGGCGGTGTGGGTACCGGGATAAGTGGCCACCGGGCTGATGACTTCATCGCCCGGCTCCAGGTCCAGGGCCATCATGGCCATGTCCAGGGCCGTGCCCCCGGAGGTGCAGGCGAAGGCGTACTCGGCGCCGCAGTAGCGGGCGAACTCCTCCTCGAATTGGGGGATCTCCGGGGTGGGCCGGAAGCCCATCCGCCAGTCCATGCACTCCCGCATTACCCCGACGACCGCCTCGACCTCCTCCTCCGTGTACCAGGAGCCCAGGGCCGGCTCGCCCGGGGCCGGGTGCTCCACGCTGATAGGCGGGAAGCCGGTGGGAATGGTGCGATCGAAGGTGCTCTCTTCCTTCTTTGGTGCGCCGGGATTCGTCAATGTATCCCTCCTCGTCTGGAATCCTTCCAACTAGACGTGCCCCTACCTCAGGGGCACGTCCGCGACCACGATTTCCTCTTGTCCGGGATGCAGGCAATGCGCCAGGATGCCGCCATCAGGGCCGACGATGATGGCGCCCCCATCACACATCCCGCTGCCGGACCGGCCCACTCGATTGGTGGCCACCATGGGCATCCCCAACTGAGCCGCCCGGTCCATCACCTGGAGCCATCCGGAGCGGAAGCGGTGGCGGTTGTTGGGCCAGAATACGACCTGGGCTCCCGTCTCCGCCACTTGCCGCCAGGCCCTCTCGCTGTTCCCATCGGCGCAGATGAGGCAGGTGGCCCGCACCCCGCCGAACTCAAATGGCTCCGGTCCGTTGCCCACGTTGTACCACTTGATCTCGTCCCGTATCTCCCAGTCCACCGAGCCCGGCTCGGCCCGCCAGATCCAGGTCTTGCGGTACTTGGCCACGTAGCCGCCGGGATCACAGAAGACCTGAGTGATGTAGAGGCGGCCCTCGTCCACCTCAGCCAGACCCACGCCCAACGAGATGCCGGTGTCGCGGGCGATCCCCTCCAGCCGGCGGGTGCTGGGGCCGCCGGAGACGGGCTCGGCCACGTCGGTAGGATTCTCCGGGTAGTCCACCAGCAGGCCCTCGTGGAAGAGGGCGATCTTGGCCCCCAGGGAGGCCGCCTGGCCGGCCAGGCGCTCGACGGCGTCCAGATTGTGGGCCTTCTCCCCCACCGGGCTGTCCATCTGGATGGCAGCTATCTTGATGGTGTCCATGTCCTCCTCGTCACCCGCTCATGACGGGTTCGGTTGGCATTCGTAGGGGCGAATCTTGTATTCGCCCAGGGCCCCGTGGGCGAATACAAGTTTCGCCCCTACGGATCGCGACCTTGGGCTCGGCACATGCAGCGCGGTGACTTGCCCTCAGGCGCCGATGAAGCCCTCGCCCCAGAAGACCGGCTTGTAGCCCCGCTCGCTCACCCACTCCACCGCTCGGAGCACTTTCTCCTGCACATCCGGTTGGTAGATGGACAACTCGGGGCGGAAGTACTGCTCGTGAATGAGCAGCTCGATCAGTTCCCCGGTGTGGGCGTTGGCGCTTACCTTCTCCAGATGGGGCACTATCTCGCCCAACTGGAAGCCGTTCACCACGGCGTCGCAGGAGAGGTAGATCATGTCCAGGGCCGGGTCCCACCAATAATCGCGGGTGGAAACGTAGTCGGCCAGGGCGTCGTCCAGATAATAGCGGGTGAAGGGAGTCTGACCGCGGCTCCGGTCGAAAAGGCCGATGAGCCCCTTGACGCCACGCTCCTTCAGGGCCCGCACTCCCTCGGCGGTGGCCTCCGCCCAGTGGACGGTGGTGAAGCTGCTCACCGACTCCTCGCCGGCGAAGCGACGGATCTCCTCGGTGATCCGGTCGTAGTCCTGAGCCACCCGGTCGTGACCGGCGTCCTTGTACGGGCGGTCCGGCTTGTTCTGGAGGGCGTGGAAGGTGAGATGCAGCCAGTCGGCGTTGTCTTGCCATTCCCCCCGGAAGCGATCGGGCATCTCCGGCAACTGGAACTGAGGTCCATCCCAGACGCTGGGGTCGGTCTGATAGTAGATGTTGATGTGGACCTTGGTGCCGAAGCGACGGTGGACCGTCCGCCAGAAGTCGAGGTACCAGTGGTCGAAGAGCGAGTCATACTGCCCGCGGGCCAGGTCCTTGAGGAAGAGGATGTTGTCGTCTATCGAGAAGCGATAGCGGGTCTGGGAGTCGCGATCCCACAGCACGGGCACCGAGACCGGTTCCCCTCCGTCACTGACCCGGATGATGTTCTTGCGATCGCGAAGGGTGACCCGAGCCTCGAACCCCTCGCCTTGCCGGGTGAGGCTCTCGGCAGGGACGTCGTTGGCGGTGACGGTCAACACCTCGTCGGCGGGAGCCGATCCCTTGACGGTGACGACCAGGCCCTGGGGGGCGTTGGTGCCGTCGTGGCGGTTGAGGATGTCGCCTCGGTGGGGCCAGACGACCTCGATAGCGGCTGCTCTACGCATGTGTTCTCTCCTGACGGTGGCCGCCGGCGGCCGGATTGGCGTACTGCCGCCCTAGGCGATGGGCGGCTTCGTACATGGCGACGATGTTCTCGGTGGAGGTATTGGGCTGGATGTTGTGACAGGGGGCGACGATGTACCCGGTGCCGGTGGCCCCGAGGGTCCGTAGGTTGTACTCCACCTCCGCCCGCACCTCCTCCGGCGACCCGAAGGGCAACGTCTGCTGGTTGTCCACCCCGCCGTGGAAGCAGAGGCGGCCCCCGAAGTCCCGGGCCAGTCCCTCCTGCTCCATCCCCGGGCAGCGCCACTGGATGGGGTTGAGGATGTCCACCCCCATCTCGATCAGGTCGGGGATGACCTCGCGCATGGCGCCGTCGTCGTGGTGAAAGACCTTGATGCCGTGGGACTTGGCCAGCCGAATGGCCTCCTCCATTCCCGGCCGGTAGAAGTCGCTGAAGAGGCCGCGACTGATGAGCAGCCCGTGCTGGCTGCCGAAGTCATCCGTGACTTGGGTGGAGTCAATCAGCCCAGGTGCCGCCCGAAAGCCGGGCTCGTGCAGCTCCAGGAAGGTATCGGTGATGCGGCGGATCAGGTGGCGGGTGAACTCCGGCCGTAGGATGGGGTCCATGAGGGATAGCTCCAGCCCCCGGAGCTTGTTGTGAAAGTAGAAGATGGCGGTGTAGCCATACTGGGTGGAGCGGTCACCCCGAGCGGCGGGCAAATCGGGCATGACCGAGTAGTCGTACCA
>JBBQIE010000296.1:0-4194 GCA_038324625.1 Anaerolineae bacterium
GCCGGTAAGCATCGAGCACTCCATCACCGGCAACGGCTTCTTCTGCACCACCTCCGATCGCCCCCCGCTGACCGAGACCCAAGTGGCCGCCATCGAGGCGGAGATGCGGGCGCTGGTGCAGGCCGACCTACCCATCAGCACTGAACGCCTTCCCACGGCGGAGGCCGTGGCTTGGTTCCAGGAAGCGGGCTATGAAGACACGGTGCGTCTCCTGCGGTCCCTGGAAATGCCCACCATAGAACTCCATGAACTGGCGGGCGAGAAGGCGGTGTTCTTCGGCGTCCTGACGCCAAGCACGGGTGTACTGAACCGCTTTAGGCTGGAACACCAGGCTGACGGGTTCCTCCTTCTCTTCCCCCTTCGCGAGGACCCGGCTCGGTTCCCAGGAACCGTACGCTTCCCCCAACTCACTCGGCAGTTCCGCATCGCCTCTCGCTGGCTACGTACCATCGGGGCCGAAGACGTCGGCAGCCTGAACCGAGCCACCCGAAAGAGCGATCTCCGGGAACTGGTTCTGGTAGCAGAGGCCCTACACGAGCGTACCATCGCCGAGATCGCCTACGGCATCATCGCCCGGCCCAGCGCCCGCATCATCCTCATCGCCGGGCCCTCCTCGGCGGGGAAGACCACCTTCTCTAAGCGGCTCGGGGTGCAGCTGGCAGCCGGGGGTGTCCCTTCCTTCGCCATCGCTATGGACGACTACTTCGTCGAACGCCAACTCACGCCGGTGGATGAGGCCGGTCAGCTGGATTTCGAGGCCTTCGAGGCCGTGGACCACGCCCTCTTCAGCCGCCAGATGGCGCTGCTCCTGGCCGGGGAGCCGGTGCGGATGCCCAGGTACGACTTCCGATCCGGCATTCGCAATCCCGGGCCTCAGGTCCAGTTGCCCCCGGGGACGGCCCTCATCGTCGAGGGGCTGCACGGGCTCAATCCCCGGGTGCTGGCCGACATCCCCCCCGAGGCCCTCACCCGGGTCTACGTGTCCTCGCTCACCCAGTTGAACATAGACCGTCACAGCTACGTTCACACCTCCGACGCCCGCCTCCTGCGCCGTCTGGTGCGAGACGCGCGCACCCGCGGTCACAACGCCGAGGCCACCATCCTGCGGTGGGAGTCGGTGCGACGGGGCGAGCGCCGGCACATTCATCCCTACCAGGAGAGAGCGGACGTCATGTTCAACTCCGCTCTTCCCTACGAGATCGCGGTGCTGAAGCCCCTGGCCGAGCCGCTGCTGCTTCGCTTCGACCATAGCTCCCCGGTGGCCGTGGAGGTCCGTCGGCTGCTCGATCTCCTGGCGCTTTTTGCCCCCGCCACCTCCGACGTGGTGCCCGATAACTCCATCCTTCGGGAGTTCATCGGCGGCTCCATCCTGCAAGAGGTGGACCTCTCCCGGTTCGGACGACTCCGCGTCGGCAACCCCAGCTGAGCCTGACTCAACCACTCCTTGCCCGGCCCCTACCCCGGAAACTATACTGAACCATACGCCCGTGGTCATCTAGAGCTGAGAGCAACGCCCTTATGTTGGACAAACTAGAAGCTACCAAGCAGCGATTCGACGATCTGGAACGCCGCCTGAGTGATCCGGCGGTGGCGGTGGACCCTGACGCCGTGAGGGAACTGGCTCAGGAGCGAGCCCAGATCGAGCCGGTGGTAGCCAACTATCGGCAACTGACCGAGGTCACCGAGCACCTGGATCAGGCCCGACAAATGCTCGAGGATGAAGACCCCGACATCCAGGCCCTGGCCGAAGCCGAGATCGAGGAGCTGTCCCTCCAAGAAAGCCGCCTGGAGCGACAGCTCCAGCTCATGCTCCTACCGCCCAACCCCTTGGATCAGAAAGACGTCATCATGGAGATCCGGGCCGGTACCGGGGGGGACGAGGCCGCCCTCTTCGCCGCCGATCTAGCCCGAATGTACATGCGCTACGCTGAAGAGCGCCGCTGGGACACGGAAGTCGTCAGCACCAGCGAGATCGGCATCGGCGGCTACAAGGAAATCGTGTTTACCATCCGCGGGCGAGGCGCCTACTCGCGCCTCAAGTACGAGAGCGGCGTCCACCGGGTCCAGCGGGTGCCGCGGACGGAGTCGAGCGGGCGCATCCACACCTCCACCGCCACCGTAGCCGTCCTCCCGGAGCTGGAGGAGATCGAGCTGGAGCTGGAACCCTCCGACATCGAGATGGAGGTGTTCCGGTCCTCCGGGCCGGGCGGGCAGCACATGCATAAGAACTCCACCGCCGTGCGGCTGATCCACAGGCCCACCGGGATGGTGGTTTCCTCCCAGAGCGAGCGTTCCCAACTCCAGAACCGAGTGCGGGCCCTGGCCGTCTTGCGTTCCCGCCTCTACGCCATCGAGGAGGAGAAGCGCTTCAGTGAACTCGATGCCGAACGCCGAGCCCAGGTAGGGTCCGCCGACCGTAGCGAGAAGATACGGACCTATAACTTCCCCCAGAACCGCATCACCGACCACCGGCTGGGCATCACCAGCCATCGCCTTTCCCTGATCCTCGAGGGAGATCTGGACGAGTTCGTGGATGCCCTGGTCTCTCGGGAGGAAGAGCAACGTTTGGCCCGGCTCCTGTCCAACCAGACCGCTATAGCCTGACCGTTCGAGATTTGCTCCGGCTCGGTCGGGAGGTCCTCAGGGACGGCGACCGCTCTCCCGCGACCATGGCCGCGAAAAGCCGGGAGGCCTCGGCCCGGCCTAGTTTTGCTGGGCGCGACCAAGGATCGCTGGATGCGGAGGTCCTCCTGGCCCACGTCCTTGAGCACCCCCGCTCTTGGCTCTACGCCCACCCGGAACACCCGGTGGACGACAAGGCGACCGCCCCATTCCTGGCCCTGGTTCGCCGCCGGGCCGCCGGTGAGCCGCTGGAGTACATCACCGGCCACGCCGACTTCTTCGGACTCCGCCTCGAGGTCACTGCCGACGTCCTAGTACCCCGCCCCGAGACCGAGACCCTGGTCGAGACGGCCCTCTCCGAGTTGAAGGGCCGAACCGGATGGGTAGCCGACGTGGGTACCGGCTCCGGGGCCATCGCCCTCGCCATTGCCGGTCAGCACCCGGGAGTGACGGTGGTGGCCACCGACGTTTCGCTACCGGCCCTGCGGATGGCGGCACGCAACGTGCAAGCTCATCACCTGGATGAGCGAGTGCAACTGGTGAACTGTCATCTACTCTCGGCGACTTCGGTCACCTTCGGCCTGGTAGTGGCCAATCTCCCCTACGTGGCCGCCGCTGATCTGGAAGGGCCGGCAGCGCCCGTGGTCCGTCACGAGCCCCGGCTGGCCTTGGACGGTGGCGCCGATGGATTGGACTTGATCCGCTCCTTGCTGACGGACGTCCCTCGGCACCTGGCCCGGCTGGGGACCGCCCTACTTGAGATCGGGGCCATGCAGGGTGATCAGGTTCGGGACTTGGCCACCCGCCTGCTGCCGGGCGCCGAGGTGAGCATTCTGCCCGACCTCACCGGGCGGGACCGGATACTCCGGGTGAGGCTCGGGAATTGAGCGGCGAGCCGGCATTGGTTACACCCGGGCTGTCGGGCATTCGCGCCTCCGTGGCCGCCCTCCGAAGAGGCGATCTCGTGGTCATTCCCACCGACACCGTGTACGGGCTGGCGGCCCTCCCGGTGGCGGCCGCCGTGGCCCGGCTCTATCCCGCCAAGGGACGGGCGGAAGACCGCGCCATCCCGGTGTTGGTGTCCGACGCGTCCGCCGTGCTCGACTTGGCCCAGGAGTGGCCGCCGGTGGCCGAGGCCCTGGCGGCCGCCTTCTGGCCCGGGGCCCTGACCATCGTGGTGAAGGCACTTCCGTCGCTTCCAAAGGAAATCACCGCTGGGCGGGGAACGGTCGGTATCCGTATGCCGGCCTGCCCTTTGGCCACCGCCGTCATTCGCCTGAGCGGAGGCGCGCTGGCGGTAACCAGCGCCAATCGCAGTGGTGAGCCCCCGGCCACCAGCGCTCACGAAGCCGCCGCCGGCCTGGGCCGGGCCGTGGCCGTGATCCTGGACGGGGGCGGTTCCGCCGGCGGCCGGCCCTCCACCGTGGTCGCAGTCAAAAACGGCGGTCTTACCGTCTTACGCGAGGGCGCCGTCCCTCGTTTCTCATTGCGGACGGTCCTGGTCCGAGCCGGGCTCTCGCTCGAAAGTCGGGCCCTAGAGGAGAACAGGTGCGAATAGGCTTTGCATCCGAT
>JBBQIE010000297.1:0-4164 GCA_038324625.1 Anaerolineae bacterium
TCTGGGCCGAGAGCCGGGAGGGTCTCGGCAGCACCTTCTACTTCACCCTGCCCGCGGCAACCTGATCCTCGGCCCAATCTCCCCCTTACCTGGCCCTAACAGAACCCTAACACCAGCATGAGGAGGGGCTAACCCAAAGCCCCTATCCTTCTCTTCCGAAGGCAGAAGCAAGGCCACGGCCCTGGAATACGCTGTCTCGGAGGAGTTCATGCGCAAGTCCGTAGCCGCACTCATTCCCGCTCTGGTTCTCTCGCTGGGCCTGGCAGCCTGCGCCGCCGCCCCGCAAGCAACCAGCACCCCCGTGTCCCCCGCCACCAACGAGCCCACCGTCGTTGCCGGCGAGGCGCCCACCGGTCTCAGCGGCGAGATCAACATCGCCGGCTCCACCACGGTGCAGCCGCTGGCGGAGAAGTTCGCCGAGGTCTTCATGGCCGCCAACCCCGACGTCCGCGTCGCCGTTCAGGGCGGAGGGTCCAGCACCGGCGTCAAGTCCGCCGGTGAGGGCACCGTGGACATCGGCACCGCCTCCCGTGAGGTCAAGGACGAAGAGAAGACCGAGTTCCCCAACCTGAAGATCATTGAGATCGCTCGCGACGGCATCGCCATCGTCGGCAACTCCGACGTTCCCGTGGATGACCTCACCAAGGACCAGGTCCGCGACATCTTCGCCGGCACCGTCACCAACTGGAACCAGGTCGGTGGGCCTGACGGCGAGATCATCGTGGTCGCTCGTGAAGAGGGTTCCGGCACTCGTGCCGCCTTCGAAGAGATGGTCATGGGCAAGGACGCGGTCATCGTCGCCAACGCCATTCTCCAGCCCTCCAACGGCGCCGTCCGCTCCACCGTCACCGGCACCCCGGGCAGCATCGCCTTCCTCTCCTTCGGGTATCTCGACGACTCGGTCAAGATTCTCGCGGTGGACGGCGTGCAGCCCAGCGCCGAGACCGCTGCCGATGGGTCCTACCCCATCGTCCGCCCGCTCAACATGCTCACCAACGGCGAACCCAACCCCCTGACGAAGGCTTTCCTCGACTTCATCCTGGGGTCCGAGGGCCAGGCCATCGTCGAGGCGGAGGGCTATCTGCCGGTCCAGTAAGGTCTTTGGCAACCGAGGCTCTATCGAGGACCGGGAATCGCTCCCGGTCCTCCGACCCGCCAAGAGGGAGAGACATGCCCCTACGCTACACCGTTGACCGCGCCGCTCGCTACGTGCTATTCGCCGCCGCCTTCCTGGCCCTGCTGGTGCTGTTCCTGATCGCCCTCTTCACCGCCTCCGAGGGCTGGCCCGCCTTCACCGGCATCGGCCTCCGGCACCTGTTGGGCACATCCATGTGGCGACCGCAGAGAGAGCTGTTCGGCATACTCCCCATGATCCTGGGCTCGCTCTGGGTTACCGCCTTGGCGGTAGTCCTGGCATTGCCGGTGGGGTTGGGCTGCGCCGTCTACCTGGTCGAGGTGGCTCCCAAGGTGGTTGCCGGCATCGTCAAGCCCTCCATCGAGCTGCTCGCCGGTATCCCCAGCGTGGTCTACGGCCTCTTCGGTCTACTCACCCTGGTACCCCTGGTCCGTCGCATCCCCGTGGCCCGCAACAGCGGCTTCGGCATCCTGGCTGCCGGCATCGTCCTCGGGGTGATGATTCTGCCCACCCTGATCAGCGTGTCCGCCGACGCCCTCCGCGCCGTGCCCCGGTCCTACAAGGAGGGTAGCTTGGCCCTGGGCATGACTCACTGGCAGACCATCTGGGGAGTGCTGGTGCCCTCAGCCCGCTCCGGCATCGCCGCGGCGGTTATTCTGGGCGTGGGCCGGGCCATCGGGGAGACCATGGCCATGATCCTGGTCATCGGCAACTCGCCCATCATCCCGGCGCCGCTGAACTCCAACCCCCTCACCCTACTCCTGTCCCAGGCGCGGACCCTCACCGGCAATATCGCCGTGGAGATCTCCTACGCCTACGGGATGCAGGAGCACGCCCTATTCGCCACCGGGGTGGTGTTGTTCGTGGACATACTGCTCATCACCAGCGGCGCCCGGGTCCTACTTCGTGGCGCCGCCGGCAGCGCCGGCTAGCGCCAAAGGAAATATACGTGGCAATGGAGATGACAGCCCCAAGGGCGATCGCTCAGGAGTCCGGTTCCAGATACCTCCGCTACCAGAAGGCCGTCCAGCGAGTGGGGTTCGCCCTTCTCTGGGGCGCCGCCGGGATCACCGTCGGCATTCTCGCCCTGGTGATCGGCTACATTCTCGTGCGCGGCCTCTCCGGCCTGAGTTGGGAGTTCCTCACCACCCCGCCGGCCGGTGGACTGTCTGGAGAGGGGGGCATCTCCACCACCATCCTCACCACCCTCTACCTGGTGGCCCTGACGGTGGCCATCGCTGCCCCGCTGGGGATCGGCGCCGCCGTGTATATGACCGAGTACGCCGGCGACAACCTGGTCACCAAGACGGTTCGCTTCGGGGTGGAGATGCTCGGCGGGGTGCCGTCAATCGTCTTCGGCCTCTTCGGATACGCCCTCTTCGTGTCCCGCCTGAGGTTCGGCTATTCCCTCCTCTCGGCTGCCCTCGCCACTGCCGCCCTGATTCTGCCGGTGATCATCCGGACGGCGGAGGAGGGCCTGCGAGCGGTGCCGAGAGACCTGCGGGAGGCCAGCCTGGCCCTGGGGACCACCAAGTGGCAGACCATCACCGGGGTGGTCCTGCCCGGGGCGCTGCCGGGCATCCTCACCGGGGTCATCCTCAGCGTGGGGCGCATCGTCAGCGAGACGGCCGTCCTCTACGTCACCCTCGGCGGGTCTCACCTGGCTCCCCGCTCGGTGATGGATGGGGGACGCACGCTAGCCCTGCACCTGTTCTACCTGGCCTCCGAGACCAACGCCGGCCCGGAGAAGCAGATGGCCACCGGTGTGGTGCTGATCGCTATGGTGCTGCTGATCAACCTGAGCACCAATTGGCTCATGAGCCGCTGGAAGAGAGCCTGATGGGTGACGGAACCCTCCGCTACGAGTGGGAGTATCTCATAGGTCTTGGATCAGGCCGTCCGTCCAGCGGCGGCCAAGGATAGGAACAGATGACACTGAGCAGTGCTGTCAACGCGTTTTCTCAGGTTCTTCAGACAACAGGATCCAGGATCTCGGCGATGGAAGAGCAGCCGGTGGTGGCCTCGCGCAACGTTCCCGGCATTCGGGCTGAGGACTACTCTCTCTACTACGGCCCCTTTCGAGCTCTGGATCGCATCAGCATGGACATCGAGCCTCGGCGCATCACCGCCATCATCGGCCCCTCAGGGTGCGGCAAGAGCACCTTTCTCCGTAGCCTCAACCGGATGAACGACCTGATCCCCGGCGTCCGCACCAAGGGGCACCTGTGGCTGGACGACAGCGACATCCTGCGGCCTAACGTGGATGTCGTCGCCCTACGCCGGCGGGTGGGGATGGTGTTCCAGCGCCCCAATCCCTTCCCCATGTCCATCCGGGAGAACGTCCTCTACGGGCCCAAGAAGCTGGGGGTGCGCAACCGAACCCTCCTGGAGACGATCCTGGAGAGCTCGCTCCAGCAGGCCGCCCTCTGGGAGGAAGTCAAGGACATCCTCGACCGCCCCGGGCTGGCCCTCTCCGGCGGCCAGCAGCAGCGACTCTGCATCGCCCGTGCCCTCTCGGTCGAACCCACGGTGCTGTTGATGGACGAGCCCGCTTCCGCCCTAGACCCTATCGCCACCCTGAAGATCGAGGAGTTGATGCGGCGGCTGGCGGGGGATTACACTCTGGTAGTGGTCACCCACAACATGCAGCAGGCGGCGCGGGTCTCCGACAACACCGCCTTCTTCATGATGGACGAGGACCGTGCCGGTCGTCTGGTGGAGGTGGGGCCCACCAAGCGCATCTTCACCAACCCGCGGGACAAGCGCACTGAGGACTACATCACCGGCCGATTCGGGTAGAGGTCCCAACCAAGGAGCGTCCCTATTGACTTGCCAGCCCGAGACCCAGACTCCGGCGCCGTTCGCGGTGCCGACCCGGCACAACACGAAGCTGCAGGCGCTGCTGGCCCTCATCAATGCCGACGCCGAACTCCTACAGCTCTGGCGCTCCGCCAACATCAACGCCGTGGACCGGGCCGGCATGAGCGACCACGGCGAGGTCCACGTGCGCATCGTGGCCAACGCCGCCC
>JBBQIE010000298.1:0-4148 GCA_038324625.1 Anaerolineae bacterium
GAGGATGTCGTCAATGAGCCGGGAGAGGTGGGTGCTGCTTCGATAGATCTCGTTGAGGTCCTGGCGCAGGCGGGGGGGCCAGGGCTGAGGGCCGTAGACCTCGGGGCTGTTGACCATCAGCTCGCTGAAGCCGACCACGTAGTTCAGGGGGGCCCGCAGCTCGTGGCTGACCATGTTGACGAACTCGGTCTTGAGGCGGCGGGCCTCCACCAGCTCCGCCTGGGCCTGAGCCAGGGCGTGGTTGGTGCGCTCCAGGAGATAGTAGGCGCGCCTCATGGCCGTCACCGCCTTCATGGCCTCCTGCCGGCGGTCGTGGGCGTCGGCGGCCGCCCGCTCGGCCCGGTGAGCGGCGGAACGGGCCCAGGAGAAAGCGGTCTGGAATTGGCGGGAGGAGGCCAGGGAGGCGGCCAGCACCAGGAGCAGGCTCAGGGCGGCGACCTGGAGCAGATCATCGGTGGGACCACCCAGGTGGGCCAGGAGGGCCAGGCCCCCGAGGAGATAGGCGCCGGTGAAGACCGCCAGCCGGGCCGAGACCGCCGAGACCAGCACCACCAGGGCCGGGAGGAGGGCCAGGGAGAGGCCGCCCCCGACGAGGTGGACCTCCAGGAGGGCGGCGGTGGAGAGGCTGAGGGAGACGCAGAAGGCGGCCCAAGGAAGGCTCCAGCGGGAGAGGTACCATCCGAAGATCACCGCCGCCAGGACGGCCACCGCCACCGGCCAGGTCCGCTCCCAGCGGGTGTCGTAGGAGAAGAGGCGCATAGCCGCCGGCCAGGCGGACACCACCCCGACGGCCACCAGGAGCTTGAGGTACTGCTGCCGAAGGTCGTGCAGGTCCCGCGCCAGAAGCTCGGTTCTCGCGGACATCGTGTGTTGGCCTCCCCGGCCTCGGGGGGGAGTTCACGCCAAGACGCCAAGGCGCTAAGGAAAGGAGGAGAGGGCTTGGCGCCCGGGACCCCGTTGGCCTTGGGGGTATTATAGCGCGAGGGGAAAAGTTGGGCTGCCGGCTTTGCCGGTCAGGCTCGGCCGGGAATAGACTCGACTTACCGGACGAGGGTGAGAGGTGCTGGATGTCGAGAGTAGTGAACGTGAGCGAGGCCAAGACCCATCTGTCCCGCCTCCTGATGGGCATTGACGAAATAACCGGCCCACGTCACATCAGCGGGACCGTTGTCCGTGAGGGGCCGCCCCGCCATGATGGAGATTGCCGAAATAAGCCGGTAATCGCCAGTGGGGAAGGCCCTCGACCGAGGTCGGGGCTAGTGGGCCTACGGCCGGGTGTCCGCCTACGCGGACACGGATACCGGCGTGAGTGTGCGTCGGCGCAGCGGACACTGCCGTGCCTAGTGGCCGACGCCCGGCGCGAAGGCGCCCATCAGCCCCGGTTTCAACCGAGGGGCTCTTCGCGTGCGATGACCTGCGCATACCGACAATCCCCATCATGCCGAACCCGCTCCTAAGAAGACTCCGAACCACTCACTCTGGCCCGCTACTTGCAACCTTCTCGGCTGAGACCGGGTGTGTAATCGCATTGCTTCGGCCGCATGTCTTCTACTCCTAGAGGTAACCGCTTGAGGATCAGGCGCCTAATTGCCTTGCTGCTGGCGACCTGCCTGGGCGCCTGTGCCGGCGCCTCCGGGACCCCGTCCCTCGATGTCCTTACCGCCGCCGCCCGACCCGGCGCCTGCCCGAGCCAGATCGTGGAGACGATGCCCCGCTACCACCTCTCCTTGGTCCTGGAACCCGAGACCGGGGCTCTCACCGGTCGGGCCACCATCCGATACGCCAATATCGCCCCCGCCGAGCTGCGAGAGGTGTACCTACGGCTCTACCCCAACCTGCCCATGTATGGCGGCAACCTGGAGGTGATCCGGGCGGCGGTGGATGGGCACGAAGTCCCCTTCGTGGTCACCGGCAAGGGGGCCGACCTCAAGGTGCCCCTGCCCCGCACCCTCCCTCCCAACCAGTCGGCCACCATCGTGATAGACTACTCCCTCGGCTATCCCGAGGCTAAAGACGAGTTCCACTTCTTCGGCAAGATGGGGGAGGTCATCTTTCTGCCCGACTTCTACCCGATGATCGCTCCCCTGCTGAATGGCGAGTGGCGCCTCGATCCCTCTCCCGGGTTCGGCGACGCCGCTTTCGCCGACGCCTCCCTCTACGAGCTGGAAGTTACCGTCCCCGTCGGTTTCATGGCCATCCTGCCCGGCGAGGTTATCGCTCGGGATGCCGGTGCCGACAGCGTGTCCTACCATGCCGCCGCCGGGCCCCTCCGCGATATCGGCCTGGTCATCGCCCCCGACCAATACTACGAGAGGCGCGAGCTTCAGGTGGGGGAAGTGGCCTTGCGCAGCTACGCCCCCGTCCAGGAACGCACTGCCTCCATCGCCGCCCTCTCCCATGCCGCCGGGGCCCTCGCCTTCTGCGAGGAGAACCTCGGGCCCTACCCCGGCACCAGCTTCACCCTGGTGCGGATGCCCACCCGGAAGGCCATGGTGCATCTCTCCGGGATGGCCCTCCTCGACGCCGGCTACTACGATGGAGACCGGCCGGAGATGGAGTTCGCCGTGGCTCAGGAGGTGGCCCGCCAGTGGTGGGGGAACCGGGTGGCCAACGACCCCCTGCGAGACCCCTGGATTGACGAGGTGCTCGCCACCTACACCGCCTACCTCTACCAGCGGGAGATCGGCGGTCCGGCCGCCGTAGCTCCTCTGGCCGACTCCTGGCGGCTTCGGTACGACGAAGCCGTCCGGGCCGGTCTCGATGCCCCCCTGGGCCAACCCTTGGCCGCCTATGGGGCCTCCGCTCGCTACGAGGCGCTGCTGGCCGGTGAGGGCCCTCTCTTCGTCCAAGCCCTCGAGGAGTTGCTGGGGGAGTCTGGGCTCCTAGTGGTCCTGAGGGAACTCCAGAGCCGGTGCGGCTACGGCTTCCTGGACTCCGAGACCATTAATACCACCCTCGCCCGCCTAGTGGGTCCCCCGGGGGTCGCCCTCTCCGAACGTTGGGGGCTGCGCTAGACCGCGGCCGCCGGGCTTACAGCAGGCCCCAGTCCTGGAAGAGCCCCCGGAGCTCGTCGAAGTCGGTCACCACGGCATCGGCCGTCCCCTCGTCACTGGTGTCGCTCACCCCGGTCACCAACACCGCCCTCATGCCCAGGGCCTTGGCCCCCCGGATGTCGGTCTGCGGCAGGTCCCCCACGTGGACCGCCCGCGCCGGGGCCACCCCCATCTCGCCCAGGGCCCGCTCGAAAGCCAGGCGATTGGGCTTGCAGAAACCCACCTCATCGGAGAAGGCGAAGCCCTGAAAGCAGCCCTCGATCCCGTCCCCGGCCAGGATGGTGCGCATCACCCGCCCCACCGTCAGGCCGGTGTCGGAGACGATCCCCAGCTTGACTCCGGCATCAGCCAAATCCAGTAGAAGGTCGCGGGCGCCGGCCACCAGCTCCGGGGGATGGGTGAGGATGGCCTCCTCCATGAAGGACTGCAGGAGGTCCCGTTCCCCCTCGGGCAGATCGGCCTCCAGCTGATCCAGCACCTGGGAAAGCCAGCGCTCGGGAGTATAGGCTCGCCCCGCCCGCCACTCGGCGTCGAAAACGTCGGCCCCGGCCCAGTAGGCGGAGTCCACCGCATCCTCGGTGACCGGGTGGCCATGTTGGCGAAGCACCTGGGCGATCCTCTCCACCCGGCGGCGCCCGGCGTCTCGATGCCGGTAGAGGGTTCCCCACCAGTCGAAAGTCACTCCCAGAAGCGGCTCGCTCACCCCATCCTCCCGGCACGGTATTGAGCCATTCTACCCGGCCGGGGCCCCGGCGGCCACGAGTAGGAGAACCGGCGCTGGTTCGACTGGTGCGAGTCCCTAGAATCGGGGTACAATGACTTCAGAGTGTGGCGTCTACCAACGTCCACCCAAGTCCATCAATATCTTTACAGACCGCCGATCCGGTGGTACAATAGATTAGTGTGTTGGACATGAATTAGAGTGGATACCCAACTCAATCACGGAGGCATGAAAGTGACAATCTCCAAGGATATGACCATCGGCGACACCGTGCAGACCTACCCCCAGACGGTCGAGGTTTTCCTGCGCCACGGGCTCTTCTGCCTGGGTTGCGCCGCCGCTCGCTTCGAGAACATCGAGCAGGGGGCTATGGC
>JBBQIE010000299.1:0-4138 GCA_038324625.1 Anaerolineae bacterium
GATCGCGAGCCACAACATGCCAGGGATCGCGTTCTACCCGGCGGTGCCCTCCGGCAAGGGAAGGATTTCGAAGGGCAACGGGCCGAGGAGCCCCTTCGGGGTGGAGGCCTCACCCACGGCCACGGTGGCCCGATAGCCGCCGGGAGGAAGGACGACCCTGGGCCCATGAGTGGTGCTTTCACCGAGGGGCAGCTCCCGGGTCTGCCCCGGCTCCAGCGGGGCCAGCGCCCACTGGCTCGCACCTGTTCCCAGGCCGCCTCCAGCGTGTCCCGCCGGTAGATGCGGTCATACAAGGCGTAGAACCGGAACCTCGGCTCTTGCTCGGCCTTTTGGCTCAGCTTCTGTCTCAGTCGGGAAAGGCTCTCCGGCAACGCCCGCCCCTTCCGGGGTGGCTTCGCTGCCCGATCTTCCGTAGTCGGACTCTCGTCCAAGCGGCTCTCCCTCCCTCTGACTCCGCATGTCTCCAGCAGGGCCCCTTGGCTCCACGGGCGTTACCCCGCTTCTTCGCTACTATGGGCCCCTCCGACTCCCGACCAGAGCCCCCACTAGGTTATGTCTTCCCTAGCCGGGCCGGGGTCTCCCCCACCTCTGTCGGGCCTCCCAGAGCCTGCCCTGAGCGCAGCCGAAGGGTTCCTCGACCGATCTCTCGGCGCGTGCTGTCCCCTCCCACCCCGGAGAGCCCACCCGGTGCCTACGCCCATTGCTTCCCGGATGGTCCTAGGCTTCACCTTCTTGGGACGGCTGGCCACTCTCTCTAGCGTAACGAGGCCGAAACGGGTTCGCTTGCGCTACGGCTCGCGCCTTCGCCATAACGAGGCTTCGTCAAACGGGATTACTCCCGCCCACGCTCGCTTGGCTACATGTCAAACGGGCAATTACATGGTGAACTCCTCTCAGTTCACAAGATCGGCCAGGCTTGTCCTGGCACACCCAAGGCGCAAAGCGACGGTTCCATGCAGCATGACGGTGTTCCGTAGGGGCGAACACACGGTCATCTGTTCCGACTTATTCGCACCCGGGGGTCTACCTAACCCCCCCGCCCCCTTCCTTCGCAGGGAAGGGGGAGCGAGAACTCCCCTCCCCGCGTCGGGGAATAGCCAGGTAAACGTAGTGCCTGGCGCAGGGGCCAGTCCACTTGGCTCGCCAAGTGGACTGGGAGAGGTTCTCCGCTCCGCGAGAGGCTAGGGGATCGTCGGAAAGCTGGATTAGTTGGAACAAATGACCTTGTGTTCGCCTCTACGAGTTGTCACCAGGCACGTCACGAGCAGCCATCGCCGCCAAGCGCTGGAATGCCGAGGGGGCCGGACCCTGATCGAGGCGCTCGCGTATCCGGGCGGCGCACTCCTCCGAGGTCAGCACCGAGGTGTCCACCTCGAGGTCATAGATGCCGGGGACGTGGACCTCCTTCTGCCAGCGGAGGATGGGGGCGGGGATGGGCTCGTCGGGCCCGGGAGTGTCCCAGCCGGTGGCCCGCCGGCGCTCCATGATGACCTCCAGGGGGCAGCGCACCCCCACGAAGAGGACGGGCAGGCCGCTTAGGCGCCGGGCGCAATCGGGCAAGATGCCGCGGGCAACGGAGTAGGCGTCGTGGTGGTCTATGTCCACCACCGCGTTCAGCCCCAGGCGGCTGTGGGCGGCGATGGATTCGTACATGGCGGCATAGAGAAGGACGATCAGGGGCTCCAGGTCCGGGCGCTCGCCCCCGGGGCGCAGGCCGATGCCGGGATGATAGCGATCGGGGGTCATCTTCATGAAGCGGTCCACCCCCAGGTTCATCCAGACACCCTCGAAGGTGTCCTGGATGACGGCGGCGATGGACGACTTGCCGGACCGCGGGGTGCCGTTGAGGATGACGATTTGTCCGGGCGTTGGCTGCATACGGTTCCCTCCGGTTCGATCTGAGCGGTTACGCGGACGGGGGCTGATCCGGCCATGACACTGGGTCCAGGGGATACACCGGCCGGCGCAGGCGGCGGTAGTCGTAGGCGGAGAAGTCGGGCCGGTGAACGCCGGGAGTGTCCAGGTCGAAGATGCGCTCGGCCAGGTCCTGGTAGGTGCCGCGGAAGTGTACCGCCGACTTGAGGGCCACCAGGCGTCTCTGAGTGGGCTCGATCCCCAGGCTCCGGAGCAGGGCGGCGTCCAGGGGCTGGAGGCGCCGTTCGGCCACCACTACCTCCACCCCGCCCACCACCAGCACCACCGTCCGACCCAGGTGGGCGACTACCCCGGCGGACATGGGTCCCCGCTGCACGAAATCCCCGTCGGAGATGAGCTTGACGTGGGCGGTGACCGGGAGCGGGGGCCCGTGACGGTCGTCGGTCTTTCCCCCCAGCTCCAGGCTGACCTGGTTCCCCACCCCGGCGGCGACGGCCTGAGCCACCGCCGCGGGGTCGGCGATGAGGGCGAGGACGGCATCCTCGATGCCGCTCTCGATGAGGGCCTGGAGGACCACGGTGCCGTCGCAGGGGCCGCCCCCTCCCGGGTTGTCCGACCCGTCCGCCAGGACCACTAGTCCCTGGGCTTGGTCGCGGGCGTACCCGATGGCCTCGACCACCGGGGTCAGCTCCACCTGGAAGTCGTCGCGGCGGTCCCAGATGGCCTCGGCCATCTCCAGGGCGGTGCGCCGGGCCAGGTCGGGATCGCCGTCAGCGGTGGCGCACACCGATACCCCGGCGTCGGGGATGTCGGCGAAGGGGAAGCCCATTGAGAGAGTGACGTTCAGGGTGCCGGGCCGGGCCTCCAGTTCGTGGGCCAGCTCCAGGAGGGACAGCATGGGCTCCCGAAGGGTGCATTGCCGAGGGGGCATGGTGACCAGGGGCAGCTGTACGTGGGCCAAGGCCAGGCGGACCCTCCCGGCCAGGGTGGAGGCCATGAGCCGGGCCGCCTCCAGGCCCCGGTCGTACATGTCGGTGTGGGGGTACTGGTCGTAACCCACGATGGCGTCGGCGTTCTCCGCCATGCGGGCGCTGACGTTGGCGTGCAGGTCCAGGGTAGTGATGATGGGCAGGTCCGGCCCCAGGTCCTCCCGCAGAGTGGCGAAAAGGTCGCCCTCGACGTCCTCGACCCCTTCGGCCACCATGGCCCCGTGGAGGTCCAGCAGTAGCCCATCGAAAGGTCCGGCGGATCGGAGCCGCTGCCGCAGTAGGTCCTTCAGGAAGCGGTAGGCGTCGCCGGTGACGATGCCCCCGGGGGTGGCGAAGGTCCACAGGAGCGGCTCCAGGGCGAGTCCGGTCTCCTCCGCCCCGGCGATGAAGCCGCCATGGACGGTCCGGGTATCGCGGAAGGCGTCGAGAATGGCCTCCCCGATGGAGAATCCGCTGCCGTCGCCCGGGCCCGCGCCCGGGGAGGAGCGCCGGAAGTCGTCCAGGGTGGTGGGGACGATGGAGAAGGTGTTGGTCTCGTGGGCGATGCAAGCGGTCAGGACTCGCATTCGTGTTTTCACCTCGTTGCGTACGCGTGAAGACGGGGCCGGCATGGGGGCACATCTGTTCCAACTAATCCAGCTTTCCGACGGTCCCCTGGCCTCTCGCGGGGCGGAGAACCTCTCCCCCGGCCCCTCTCCGACGCGGAGAGGGGAGTTCTCGCTCCCCCTTCCTTCGCAGGGAAGGGGGCTGGGGGGTTAGGTTGGCCCCCGGCATGCATAAGTTGGAACAGATGACACGATGGTCCGCCCCTACGACGATGGCACCACCGGCAGCAGGATGTGGGACGGGTGCTCGGGGTCGTGGTAGAGGGCCTGCTGGGCGACGACACGGCGCCGGTCTCGGCCGATGGGCCCGCCGGTGTTGGGATTGACGTCGAACCTCGGGAAGTTGCTGCTGGACACGTCCAGCCGGAGGCGGTGCCCGACCTTGAACACGTTGCTGGTGGGGTACAGGGGGAAGCGGAACTCCTCGACCTTCCCCGGCTCCAGGAGCTCGGGGCTCTCCGCCGAGTGCCGGTAGCGGGCCCGGATGATGCTGTCGGTTAGGTTGAGGGCGAAGCCGTCCGGGTAGTCCTCCGAGGGCGGGTGGACGTCCAGGAGCTTGGCGGTGAAGTCGGTATCCAGGGCCGAGGAGGAGGCGTAGAGGGTCACCTCGATGGGCCCGGTGACCTCCAGGTCCTCGGTCAGGGGCTCGGTCTGGAAGGTGAGCACGTC
>JBBQIE010000300.1:0-4122 GCA_038324625.1 Anaerolineae bacterium
TGGCGCCTCATTCCTCGAAATGGGGCAGGAGCCGGCCTCCTCCGCCCTCGGTCGCCTCCAGCACCAGCAGGAAGCGGGCCTCTTCCCAGGTGGGGTTGCACCAGCAGTGGGGCAGGGGCGCCTCCAGCAGCAGCGAGTCCCCCTCCTTGAGGGCGTAGAGCTTCCCGTCCACGGTGTAGTCCACCCGTCCACTGAGGACCAGCACGAACTCCTGACCCCCGTGGGTGATGGGCTCGGTGCCGCTCCCCGCCCCCGGCTTCAGGGTGACCAGGAAGGGCTCGATCCGCTGACGGAGCAGGCCGGTGCCCAGGCTCTCGATCAGGGCCCCCTCCGTTTGGGTCTGGCCCCGCTCATCGGCGGGTACGAAGACCACGTTCCGCGCTTCCTCAGCCCCGAAGAAGTCCACCACCCGCACTCCCAGGGCCTCGGAGAGGCGGTGAAGGGTGGACACGGTGGGGGAGGACTGCCCCCGCTCGATCAGGCTGATGGCGTTCACCGATAGACCGCTCAACTCCGCCAGGGCCCGCAGCGATAGCTTTCGCTCATCCCGCAACCCCCGCACTCGCCCGCCCACGTCCGGCGCCGCCCCCACCATCAGCTCCCTCCCGGCATCACGCTCGAACCCAATTCTAGCACCGAATGCCCCGCGTCGTCCGCTTGGCGAAACCGGCGGGTGTGTCACAGACTGGGGGCAGGGCTGACGGCAATCCGTAACCATCGCGTAGGGGCGCGGAAACCCATCTGTTCCAACTAATCCAGCTTTCTGACGGTCCCCTGACCTCTGGCGGGGCGGAGAACCTCTCCCCCGGCCCCTGCGCCAGGCACTACGTTTACCTGGCTATTCCCCGACGCGGGGAGGGGAGGTTTGGCTCCCCCTTCCTTCGTAGGGAAGGGGGCTGGGGGGTTAGGTAGACCCCGGGGACGAATAAGTTGGAACAGATGCGCGGAAACCGCGCCCCTACGCGATCCCAGCCGGGCCCGCGGCGTCTCCGCCCCCAACTTGAGACACACCCAAACCAGCGGGGTGCATTTCAATCTAGGGGCGAAGGCGCTAGGGGCTGGAGGCGCCTCTACACGACTCGCCCAGACTGCACCCTCGGATCAGGCCACCAGGTCGGCCAGGGTCTCGACCTCACCCACGAGGGCGGCGTGGTCCAGCAGGATGACCAGTCTCTCCTCGCTGATCTTGGCGATCCCTCGCACGAAGGCCGACCCGGTGGCTACCATGAGGCTGGAGGGCGCTTCCACGCATCCGGCCGGCACCCGCAATACCTCGGAGACGCTGTCCACGATGAGGCCCACCGGCAACTCCCCGGCGCTCACCACGATGATGCGGGTGTCCCGGCTGGGGGGCGCCGATTCCATCCCGAAGCGCCGGCGCACGTCCACCACCGGGGTCACCCGCCCCCGGAAGTTGATGATTCCCTCCACGTAATCCGGGGCTCGCGGCACCCGGGTGACCTCCGACATGGTCTTGATCTCATCCACCAGGGAGATGCCCACCCCGTAGGACTCCTTGCCCAACTGGAAGACCACTACCTGTTCGTCTGCTGCCGCGACCGTCGTCTTGGCTTGCTCCACTACCTGCCTCCTGGCTGCGAAGAAGACTCAGTGGCACCCGACCTCCGCCGGGTGCCACTGGGGATCAACCGAGGGCCCGGTCTACCCGTGCCCGTTTCCGTTGCCGTTGCCGCCCACCCCGGCGAGAACCGGCGCCGGCTTCCCTGACCGCTCCCGACGGATCTCGGGTGCCGCCGGCTTCCCGGCTCCCTGGTCGCTCAGCTTGAAGGACGATACCGCCTGGCGCATCTCCGCCGCTTGTTCGGCCAAGGACTGGGCAATGGCGTTGACCTCCTCGATCTGGGCCGATAGTTCCTCCGCTGCCGCCGAGACCTCCTCGGCCGAGGCGCTCACTTCCTCCGCTACCCCGGCCACCGAGGCGGCCGATTCGCTCACCTGGGTGCTGGAGGCGGCCATCTCCTCTGTCGAGGCCGAGGATTCCTCCACTACCGCCGACACTCTCTCCACCTCGGTTCCCATCTCCGCCGAGGCCCGAGCCAGGGCCACTACCGCCTCGTTCACTCGGGTGGCGTTCCCGGCGATGGCCTCGGTCGTCTGCTCCAGTTGCTGGATGAGGGCCTGAGCCTTCTGGGCCAGCTCCACGCCGGTGGTCACCTCATCGCCACCGCGGGCGATGGCCTCCACCGCGTTGGTGGCCCCTTCCTGTACGGTGCCCACCAGCTCGGCGATCTCCTGAGTAGCGCGGGCGGAGCGCTCCGCCAGCTTGCGCACCTCATCGGCCACCACGGCGAATCCGCGTCCCTGCTCTCCCGCTCGCGCCGCCTCGATCTGGGCGTTGAGGGCCAGTAGATTGGTCTGACCGGCGATATCCTCGATGGTGGCCACGATCCGTCCCACTTCCTGGGACCGCTCCCCCATCTCCCGCACGCGGGTAGTCGCCTCGTCCACTACCCGCTGGATCTCCCTCATCCCGGACATGGTGTCCTGCACGGCTCGGAGGCCCTCCTGGGCGGCGCCCCGGCCACTGTTGGCCTGCTCCAGGGTTTCGGTGGCTCTCTTCTCGATCTGTTGCACCGACTGATTGACCACGCTCACCGAGCCGGACATCACCCCGATACCACCGGCGGCTTCTTGGGCCCCCTTGGCCACCCCGTCAATGGCTCGGTTGAGCTCTTCGATACCGCGATTGGCCTCATTCACCGCCTCGGCGGTCTGGGCTGAGCCCTTGGCCACCTCGCCGATGGTGACGGCTACCTGGTCGGTGCCGCTGGCCGCCTGGGCCGCCGCCGCCCCCAACTGGCTGCTGGCCCCATCTACTTGCTGGGCATTGTCCACGATCTGACCGATGGTCTCGCGCAGGTTGCCGGTCATCTCCCCGAAGGCACCGCCGGTGTCCTGGAGGCGAGCGATGATGGTGTTGAAGGCCTGAGCCATCTGGCCCACTTCGTCCCGCGAATCCACCCGCAGGGGTTGGGCGGTGATGCTCAGGCTTCGAGTCAAATCACCTTCGGCCATGGCTGCCATCTCGTTGGCCAGGGTCTTCAGGTCCACGTCGGCCACTTGTTGGGCGGTCTCGGTGACTCGCGCCAGGGGCTTGGTGATGCCGCCGGAGATGACGTAACCCAGACCTAGGCCCACGATCACCCCGATGACGATCACGGCGATGAGGATGGTCCGGGTCTGCGATACCAGGTTGTTGCTTCGGGCCTGCTCGGCGTCGAAGTCCCGGCTGATGCCGGCGGAGATGTCGGAGGCGATGGTTCGCACTTGGGGACCGAGAACGTCGAGTTTGTCAGTCTGGAGTACCTTCTGCCGCTCGTAGTCGGCCAGCAAGGTGCGGAAGCCTGCCTCGTACTCGTCGGAAGCGGCACGGGCCGCTTCCACCAGCGCCAGTTGCTGGGGGTTCTCCAACGCCTGGTCCAGCTCATCCAGTGCCGCTATCGTGGCCGTGTGACGTTCCGTGAGGTTCGTGCTCCACTGAAGGTCGCCGTCATCCATGAACTTGAAGGCGTTGAGCCGCATCCCTTGCAGCATCTCCAGCGCTGCACCGGAGTAGTGGATGACTGCCACGTCTTCCGTTTCTACTCCGAAGTCCACCAGCTGCTCTAGACTGGCCTGGGCGATGGGCGCCTGGACATCCAGTATCCCCGTTCTAACCCTGGCTCGCTCGTCCAGGATGGAGACCACCTCGTTGAAGGCGGCCTCGTACTCCGGCACCGTGGCCTCGATCTGGTTGACCATCTCGGCTCTCTCGCCGTCGGTGATCTCCACGTCGGCCCGAGCCAGAAGCTCATTGAGGGTGGCGATCTCGGCCTGGAAGCGGGTCAGGTACTCCGGGTTGGGGCTGTTGATGTACTTGGTGCCGTAGAAGCGAGCCAGGAGGATCTGGGTAACCATGTCCTCCGCCAGTTGGTTGTCCATGGCCAGGTTGTCGGCCAGGTTGGCTAGGGACGAATTGATCTGGCCGATGCGGATGATGGACAGGCCGCCCACTAGGACCATCAATGCCAGGGCAATGACGAATCCGGCGATGATCTTGGTACCTACCTTGAGATTGTTGAACGCTCTCACGTCGCACTCTCCTTCCAGGGTGCTCGATCA
>JBBQIE010000301.1:0-4113 GCA_038324625.1 Anaerolineae bacterium
AGCTGGCGCGGCGCTACGGCCGCCCGCGGGGCCGCCGCCTCTACGCCCGAGGCGACCTCATCACCCGATGGATTCGCCTGTGGGCGGAGGCACGCTGGAGGGGTGTTGCTCATGATAGTCCTGGTGCGGTTTCGTAGGGGCGAACCAATAGCCACAGCTTAGCTGTGTGCGCTCGTGTTCGCCCCGGTCTGGGCCACCGAGGGCGAATACAAGATTCGCCCCTACGGATTGGCGGTGATGGGCTGATACCGAACTGATGTCTCAGCCGCCCGCGAAGGCCCGGACCGCCGACAGGGACTGGCCCAGCGCCCGCCGGTAGATGGCCAGGTCGGTGCCCATGGAGATGACGTTGAACCCGGCCTTGTACCATTGCCGGGCGGCGGCCGGTGTGCCCGGCTGACATCCGGCTCCCTTGCCGTGTCGCCGGCAGGCCTCGGCCACCCGCCTCTGGGCCTCCAGGAAGCGCTCGTCATCGTACTGCCCCACGATGCCCAAACTGAGGGAGAGGTCCATCTGGCCGATCCAGCCCACGTCGATGCCCGGCACCGCTAGGATGTCGTCAATTTGGTCCACCGCCTCTACGCTCTCGATCTGGGCCATCAAGACGGTGTTGGCGTTGGCCCAGTCGGCGTACTCACGGGGGTCGGGAGCCTCGTAGGCGGTGTGGGCTCCGCCCAGGCCCATCCCCCGGCGTCCATCGGGGGCGTACTTGGCGGCGGCCACGAACTCGCGGGCGTCGGCGGCGCTCTTGACGTTGGGCACCATGATCCCCAGTGCCCCGAGGTCCAGGCAGCGGGAGATGAAGTGCCCGCTGAAGCCCGGGACCCGCACCACCGGCGGTAGTCCGGCCAGCCGGCAGGAGGTCAGCACCGGGGCCAGGATCTCAAGGGAGAGGCCGGTGTGCTCCAGATCGAGGAGCACGAAGTCCAGCGGCAGGGACCGGAGGATGGAGGCGATATTGGGCACGGTGAACTCCATCACCATGTGTCCCACCACCAGCCGCCCCGCGGACAGGGCCGTCTTGAGGGGACTGGGCTCGAGAATCATATCGTGCCTCGGAAGCGGTCCAGCTTGGCCCGGAACAGGGGGTGATCGAGGACGTTGAGGTTGACGATGTTCGGGGGCACGTCACCCTCGGCCAGGCTCAGGCAGGCCCGGCAGGCTTCCTCGGTGACCGCCCGCATCATCTCGGTGGTCCAGGCGATGGCGTGGGGGGCGAGGATGACGTTGTCGAAGCCCAGTAACTCCTCGTCACGGGGAGGAGGCTCCTGCTCCAACACGTCCAGGCCGGCCCCGGCCAACCGACCCCGGCGCAGGGACTCGGTCAGCGCCTTCTGGTCCACGATGGGGCCGCGAGCGGTGTTGACCAGGTAGGCGGTGGGCTTCATCAGGGCCAGCTCCCGAGCGCCGATGAGGTGACGGGTGTCCTCGGTGAGGGGGCAGTTGACGGCGACCACGTCGCTCTCGCGAAGCAGGGTGTCCAGGTCTACCAGTTCCACCCCCAGTTCGCGGGCCCGCTCCGGCGAGACGAAGGGATCGTAGGCCAGCCGGCGAGGGAAGGGGAAGGCACCGGCCAGACGCATGAACTCGCCCCCGATGTTGCCCAGCCCCACGGAGCCGAGGGTAATGCCGCTGGTGGTGTGCCCGAACTGAGGGAGATCTCCTCGCCAGAGGCCGGCGCGGACGGCGCGGTCCTTCTCCGGCAGTCGCTTGAGGAGGGCCAGGACCAGGGTGAAGGCGCCCTCGGCCACTGAGGGGCCGATGCCCTTGGGGGTGATGGCGATGGCCACCCCGGCGGCGGTGCAGGCGTCCACGTCAATCATGTCGTAGCCGACGCCCCAGCGGGCGATGAGGGCCAGCCGCTCCACTCCCCTGAAGGACTCTGCCGAGTAGCCGATGCCCAGGCTGAGCACGGCGTCCGCCCGATCAATCTGGGCCGGGGCCGCCGTTGGCCCCTCATCCGGCAGCCATGAGTAGGTCACCCCGGGGGCGGCGCTCACCAGGTCCCGCACGTACTCCTCGACGTAGGCCAGCCCCTGGCTCCGGAAGTCCGGCGAGAGACCGATTTCGAACCTGCTCTCCATGCCCCGCTCCTCAGCTTGTCGTCTCGGGAATGGGGCGATGGTACATCAGCCGAGCCGGTCCGCCAAGGAGCACGGGCCTTGCCCAGAGGGCATTCAGGGGATATATTTAGCGGCTAATACAAACAGCGCAATGGCGGCGGCAAGGGAAGGTCACTGGGTTAATGAAGCGAGTATTGACGATAATCGTGGTGTTAGCGGTGGTCGGGGCCGGAGCCTATTATCTGATATGGGGGCGGACGGGGGCCGGGGCCGATAGCGCCTCCCTCACTACCGTCACTGTCGGTAAAGATACCATCGTCAGTGAGGTGGCGGCCACCGGCTCGGTGGAGCCGGAACGGGAGGTCTCGCTTTCGTTCAAGGCCCCCGGTCGGGTGGCGGCGGTCCTAGTGAAGGCGGGGGATCGGGTGGTCACCGGTCAGCCGCTGGCCACCCAGGATACCGCCGATATGGATCTGCAGCTGCAACAGGCCCAGGCGGCCCTGCGGCTGACCCTGGCTCAGGCGGAGAAGCTGGCCTCTCCCCCGGCGGATGAGGACCTGGCGGCGGCGAGGGCGGCGCTCCAGTCCGCCCGCGCTGGCTATGATCGGGCCGCCTCCGGCCCCAAGGCGGAGCAGGTCACCATCGCCCAAGTGCAACTGCAGAAGGCGGAGATCGCCCTGCAGCGGGCGCAGACGGCTTACGACGAGGTCAAATGGGTGGGAGCCATTGGGGCCCTGCCTCAGTCGCTGGCGCTGCAGGCGGCTACCCTGGACTACGAGGCGGCCAAGGCCAACTACGACCTCCAGGTGAAGCCGGCCGAGGCCAGCGACCTGGCGGCCCTATCGGCCCAGATCGTCCAGGCGCAGTCACAGGTGGCCCGCCTGGAGCGGGGTCTGAGCGATGAGGACCGGGCCATCGCTATGGCGCAGATTGACCAGGCCCGCATCGCCGTGGAGCAGATCGAGTTGCAGCGGGTCAATGCCACCCTAACCGCTCCCTTCACCGGGCGAGTGGCGGCGGTATACGTGGAGGAAGGCCAGATCGCCGGTGGAGGCGGCCCGGTGGTGACCCTGGTGGAGGACGGACGCTACCATATATCGGTGCGGGTGGATGAGACCGACGTGGGCCAGGTGGCCGAAGGCCAGAGAGTTGACATTCAGCCGGAGTCTTTCCCCGGGCTGGCTCTGGCCGGACACGTGGCTCAAGTGAGCTTGTCCCCGGCCACCGCCGAGGGTGGGGGGTTGCTGGGGGGCACCGCCATCGTCCAATACGATGTGCGGGTGGACGTGGACGTGGATGAGGACTTCGAGGGCCTGCGGCCGGGCATGACCGCCCAGGTCATCATCGAGGCGGCCCGGTACGAGGATGCGGTGGTGGTGCCCAACCGGGCGGTGCAGGTGGACCGGGAATCAGGCGTGACCTTCGTGGAGAAGCTGGTGAGCGGCGAGCCGGTCCGTCAGGAGATCGCCCTGGGCGTGGCCGGGGAAGGGGTCACCCAGGTGGTCTTCGGCCTCGATGAAGGGGATTCGGTGGTGATCCGGTCGGTGTCCTCCCTCGACGAGTTGCGGAACACCTTCATGCCCATGGGGAACTAGGCGTGATGACGCCGAAGGACGCGGCCGTCCTCCGAGTGGAGCATATCAGCAAGGTCTACGCCCTGGGCAAGGTGGAGGTCCGGGCCCTGAGCGACGTCAGCTTCTCGGTGCGGGTGGGGGAGGCATTGGCCATCATGGGGCCCTCGGGGTCGGGCAAGTCCACCCTGATGAACCTGCTTGGCTGCCTGGACCAGGCCACCGAGGGGCGCTATCTCCTGAACGGGACGGACGTCAGTCACTTGAGCGACGATCGCCTGGCGGAGGTGCGGAACCGGGAGATCGGCTTCGTCTTCCAGTCCTTCAACCTCTTGCCCCGCATCTCGGCCGTGGAGAACGTGGAGCTGCCGCTCATCTACTCGGGAGTGGTCTCCAGCCGCCGGCAGCGGGCCATTCGGGCCCTGGAGGCGGTGGGCCTGGGCCCTCGGGGTCGGGCAAGTCCACCCTGATGAACCTGC
>JBBQIE010000302.1:0-4106 GCA_038324625.1 Anaerolineae bacterium
GGGCTACCTCGTTCCGCCAGGTATCCAGCAGCGGGCGAGGATCGCCGGAGAAGCGGTCTATGATATCGTCCGTCACCCGGCAGAAAGCGTAGAGGGCCCGCACCGCCTGCCGTTTGGGTGCCGGCAGCAAAGAGGAGGCGAGGTAGAAGGTGCGGCTGTGGGTGCGGGTTATCTCCGCACAGTGGCGATAGGCGCGCTGAAGGCTCTCCCGGCCGGCATCGGGATCCTCGGGACAAGGCCGTCCCCGACTTCCCTCCTGAGCCAGAGCCAGGAGGCGGCTCTCCCAAGAACGTGTCTGCAGACTCAACGATGCTTACCCAATTCCTTTCCCAAAGGGTGCCAAGACGCCTGGTTCAGCGCTGCCTCCCGCCCTGAGGCCCCGGCTGCTCCTTAAGTATGCGCTCGGTAGTCAGCTTGGCCGAGAGCAGCACGATGGGCAGGCCGGTCCCGGGATGAGTGCTGGCCCCGGCGAAGTACAAGTTCCCATACTTGGCGTGACGGTTCCGCGGACGCAGATACCCCACCTGAGCGAAGTTGTGGCTGAGGCCGAAGGCCGATCCCTTGGCCAGGTTCAGGTCGTCGCGATAGCGCACCGGGTCCATGGCATCCTCGAAGACGATGCTCTCCCGGATGCCCTTCACCCCGATACCCTCCAGACGAGAGAGCACCGTCTCTCGAGCCCGGTCCTTCAGAGCCGGCCAGTCTTGGGTGCCGGTCCCGTCCAGATAGCCCACCGGGACTAGGACCATCAGGCTGTCCTTGCCCGAGGGGGCCAGGGTGGGATCGCTCCGCACCGGGGCATGGATGTAGAAGGAGGGCTCATCGGGCAGGGTCAGCTGGTGGAACAACTGACGGAAGGATTCCTCGTAGCGGTGATCGGAGAGGAAGACGTTGTGGTGCAGCAACTCCGGCGAAGGGGGAGCATCCACCGACCAGTAGAAGACGAAGGCCGAGGAGGTATACTTCTTGCCCTCCAATCGCTTGGCCTCATCCTGGTCGGGAAGCAGCTCGGAGTAGGCGTAGGGCAAGTCTCCGTTCATCAGCACCACATCCGCCGAGACCGATTCTCCGGAGTCCAGGGTCACCCCGGTGGCCCGATCCCCCTCGAGGTTCACCTTGGCCACGGGAGTGTCGTAGACGAACTTGACCCCCAGGCCCTCGGCGATCTCGGTCAGGCTCTCGATGATGCGATACATGCCTCCGCGGGGGAACCATACCCCCTCACCCAGCTCGGTGTACTGCAAGAGGGAGAAGGTGGCCGGGGCATCGTAAGGGCTGAGACCCAGATACATGTTCTGAAAGGTGAAGGCTGCCCGCAAGCGGGGGTCCTGGAAGAACCGGGAGGTGTTGTCGTAGTGCTTGACCAGCGCCTTGAGCTGGAAGAGGAGAGGCAGATTGGTGAGCTGGAAGTAGTCCGAAAGGGAGTAGAAGTTGCGACCGACGAACTTGTCCAGGGAGGTGTAGTAGTTGCGGTACCCCTCCCCCAGGAACCGCAACAAGGCCTCGAAGCTCCCCGGCTCGATGGCCTCCAGTTGCTCGCGCATGTTGACCATGTCGGAGGTGAGGTCCAGGGTGGAGCCGTCGTGGAAGTGGACCCGGTAAGTGGGGTCCAGGCGAATCAGATCGAGGTGGTCCTCCATGCGTTCGCCCAGGGCGGCGTAGGTCTCGGCGAACACCGGCGGCATCAGGAAGAGCGAGGGGCCCATGTCGAACCGGTGCCCATCCCTCTCCAGGATAGCGGCCCGGCCCCCAGGGGTAGACAAACGCTCGAACACCGTAACGTCATAGCCGGCCCGGGCCAGCCGGGCCCCGCCGACGATGCCTCCGATACCGGCTCCCACCACTACCGCTGACGCCATGACCCATCTCCCTCGGATCCTCGGCATGGTGAATGGCACGAGCATCCTATAGGGCGATTATCCTATACCAGTAGAGGGGAGGCAACCCCGCCTAAGGATCGCCTTAAGCAAGTGGAGGGACGAGGGAATCAGGCCTCGATCAGTGGCCTCATGTGCGCCACCGTGTACTCGGCGGCGGTGTCGGGATCCGGTCGGGCCAGGAGTTCCGCCGAGAGATAGCCCTCGTACCCGTGCTTGCGTAGGGCCCGAACCACGGAGGCAAAGTCAATCATCCCCTGGCCCGGGGGCAGGCGATTGTTGTCGCCGATGTGTACGTGCCACAGACGCTTGGCGGCCATGGCCCGGCCGATGGGCCCCGACCAGGAGCTCTCCTCGATGTTCACGTGATAGGTGTCCAGGAGCAGGCCCAGGTGATCATGCCCCACCTCGTTCAGCAGGGCCAAACCCTCATCGGCGGTGTTGACGATGTCCGATTCGTAGCGGTTGACCGGCTCCAGGGCCAAGCGCACGCCCCGCTCGCGAGCGTACTCCGCCCCTCGGCGCAGGCATTCCACCAATCGTTCTCGGCCCCGCTCCCCAACCGAGGCCACTCGGCCCCGGAAGCTGCCGATGGTCACCAGTGGAGCCTCGAGGGCCTCAGCGAAGCGGATCAGCCCTCGCAGCCTGGACTCAGCCTGAGCCGACACCGCCGCATCCGGGTGCAGCAGGGTGAGCCCGGCGGCCATGGCCACAGCTCCGCTGCCGATGGCGGCCGCCTCCAGCTCCTCCTCCCGGAGATCTCGGAGGATGGCCTTGGCATCGAGTGCCTCGGGATCGGCGGTCATCAGCTCGACCCCCTCCACCTCCAGGCGGGCGGCCTTGGCCAGCTTCTCCCTCAGGGTGCCGCTGAGAAGGGCCACGGGCACGGTGGGAACCACTTCCGGGGTCTGGATGGCCAAGGACAGCTTCATGTGAACCTCAGGGCAGGGTGAACGAGATGAACGTGATCGGGACCCGAGGAGCCTCGGGTCCCGATCGGCTCGAGTCTACTCGGCTTAGACCGGGCTCTGGCGCCGGCATTCGTCGAAGATGGCGATCTGGGTGCGCACCGTCTCCGGCTTGACCGTCACCGGGGCCCCGGTGGTGATGGCGTCGTACAGGTTGAAGTAGATGCCCTCGTATCCGGTGGTCGTCTCCTTGCCCCGCTGCCACTGGCCTTCCTGCCAGGGGATGTCCTCGCGGTTGTAGGAGCGATCGGGGGTGGGCTCCGGCGACGCCTGCCGCTCGGGGAGCATCTTGGGCTCGAAGAAGCGCCAGTGCAGCTCCTGGGAGTTGCCCCAGAGGCCGCCGGTGGTGCCCTCGATGATGTAATGATCCTGATGCACCGAGGTGGCGTTGCTCAGCTCGACGTCGGCGGTGGGACCGCCGCTCTTGCTCCGCAGCATGATCTTGACGTGGTCGTCGGCATCACCCTGGCACAGAGGGGTGCGGCGGACATCGGCGAACACCTCGAGGTCGGTGCCGACGCCCAGGGTCTCCATGAGGGCCAGGACCACGTCCACCTCGTGGGAGGCGTTATTGTTCATCTCCCCGCCCCCGAAAGACTTGAGGGTCTGCCAGTCCCACCGGCGCCGGAAAGAGCCGCCGTAGATCTTGATCAGGAGGATCTCGCCCAGCTTGCCCGAGCGGAGGATCTCCTGGACGGTGAGGAAGTCGGGGGAGTAGCGGGAGCAGTGGTTGAAGGTGAGGACCCGCTTGGTCTCGTCCCTCACCCGGATCATCTCGTCCGCCTCGGCCAGGTTGGTGGCCATGGGCTTCTCGCACAGGACGTGCTTGCCCGCCTTCATGGCGGCGATGGCGTGGGCGGGATGATCCTTGTTGTAGGTGGCCACCGCCACCATGTCCACTTCCTTATCGGCCAGAAGGTCCTCGATGCTGTCGTAAGTGCGGCAGCCGAGGGCCTGCTTGGCCTCCTCCATGCGGGCGGTGATGGGGTCGGTGACTGCCACCACCCGGAACTTCTCCGCCACCGCCGGCTGCTGGATGGTGCGGGCGTGGATCCCCCAGCCCGCGCGGCCCAGCCCGAGAATACCGACGCCGATCTTCTTGTCGCTTGCCATTGACGTCTCCTTGAGGGATGCAGTCCCGATTATCGTACCAATCCTGGCAAAGAGAAAGGGCCCACCCGAGAGCGGGCCCTGCAACCACTTCAGACGCTTTGGCTGCTACACCTCTTCGAGCAGCTCCTGTATCTTTGGTTTGATGGCC
>JBBQIE010000303.1:0-4097 GCA_038324625.1 Anaerolineae bacterium
AGTACGGCCGCGAGGCCAAGGGTGTCTACGAGCGCTCCGAGATGCAGCGTCTCCTCACCGGGGAGGTGAACGCCGCCGCCGAGGGCCTACTGGCGGCGGGAGTGCATGAGGTGCTGGTCAACGACGCTCATGGCGCCGGCCGGACCATCCTCGTCGAGGAGTTGGTCCCCGGGGTCCGCATCGCCCGTGGGGTCAACCGGCCCTCTTGGCTTCTCGGCATATCCCCCCGGTTCGGGGCCCTGCTCCAGGTGGGCATGCATTCCATGAGCGGGACCGAATGCGGTTGTCTTTCGCACACCATGGCCGGCATCATCCGCGCCTACCGCGTCAATGGACGCGAGGTGGGGGAGATGGAGCTGGCCGCCTATCTGGCCGGCGAGGTGGGCATCCCCTGGGTCTTCACCGCCGGCGACCTCCACGCCTGCCGGGAGTCGGACCAGTGGGTGCCCGGCATCGTGACGGCGGCGGTAAAGGAGGGCCTGGGTCGGAACAGCGCCATCCACCTGGCCCCGGTGGACGCCCGCCGCCTCATTAAGCAGAAGGTGCAGGAGGCGGTGGCCCAAGCGGACCAGTACGAGCCCCTGGTGGCCACCGCGCCGGTGACCCTGGAGATCGAGCGGCGCGAGCCCGGACCGGTGGACCCGGGCCCCGGTGCCGAGCGGGTAGACGCCTTCACCGTCCGCTGGGTGGGCCCCAGCCTCTGGCACGTCTTCCACCTGGCCACCTACGGCCGCGAGGTACCCCTGCCGGAGGGGGAATAGGCCCGCGTATACCGCCTCCGGTTTCGCCGGTGACCTGCACGACTCTAATGAGGATGGCCGAAATAGGGCGGATCGCACGCCAAGAGCCCTTGGGTTGATGGCGATTGAGCAGATAAGCGACCAACCGTGCGACTGGAGGCCCGCCCGGCCATTATGAAGGTTGACGAAATAACCAGGTCATCGCACAGAGCCCCTCGACCGAGGTCGGGGCTGGAGGGGGCCTTCGCGCCGGGCGTCGGCCACTAGGCACGGCAGTGTCCGGCAGGCGGACACCCGGACGTAGGCCCACCTCGGTCACTACGTGGTAGTGACCAACCCGACCTCGGTCGAGGGCCTTCCCCGCTGGACGACAACCTCCATTACGGTCTGTACAACCCACTCGACGCCGACCTTTCGTGTTTTCGCCCCCTTTTCGCGTCCTTCGCGATCCAAACCCCGACGCGCCCGCTTGACCGCCCCTCAGACTCCGGTATGATGAGGCTGTGTCAGGCGTTTGGCCTCGATTGTTAGGCTGCGAAAAGAGGTAGGTGAAATGGTTGATCGTATGCCCGTCAGCATCCTTGTGCTCGCTCTCTCCCTCCTGGCTGTCTCCCTGGCGGCCTGTGGCTCAGCCCCCGCGCCCACCGCCACCACGGCCTCTATCGCCACCGACACCCCGCCAACCACCATAGTTGCCACGGCGACGGCGCCGGCTGCCACCGCCACGCCATCCGAGCCCTCCCCCACCGGCACTGATGCCCCCGCGGCCCCCACCCCGACCGTCGGGCCGAGCAGGTCCTCCCCGGCCGTCCCTCCCGCCGACGAGGCCACCGACCGGATCACCGTCCCCGCCGGCTTCCATATTACCATCTTCGCCGACGGCGTGGCCGGGGCCCGCTTCCTGGCCTTGGGGCCGGACGGCTCCCTCTACGTCAGCCTCATGGGCTCCGGGCAGATCGCCCGCCTCCCGGATGCCGACGGTGACGGCCTGGCCGACGAGGTCCAGATCGTGGCTTCCGACCTCCGCCTGCCCCACGGCCTGGAGTGGCGCGACGGCTGGCTCTACGTGGCCGAGAACGACCGGGTCGAGCGTCTCCAGGACGGGACCGGGGATGGTCTCCTGGACACTCGAGAGCTGGTGACCGACAACCTCCCCGGAGCCGGGGGCCACAGCAGCCGCACCGTACACTTCGGGCCGGATGGGCTCATGTACGTGGCCGCTGGGTCCTCCTGCAACATCTGCGTGGAGGACGACCCCCGTCGGGCCGCCATTCTCCGCTTCAACCCCGACGGCAGCATCCCGGCGGATAACCCCTTCGCCGGCGACCCCGACCCTCGTCGCCAGGCCGTCTGGGCCGAGGGCCTGCGCAACAGTGTGGACTTCACCTTCACCGCCGACGGCCTTCTCTGGGCCGATCACAACGGCAGCGACGGTCTGGGCGACACCGTTCCCCCGGAGGAGATCGTCATCGCCGTCGAGGGCGGCCGGCACTACGGCTGGCCCTACTGCTACACTCCCGTCCTGGGCCCTAACCTGCCCCCCAACCAGGAAGGGGAGGTGCGCGATGAGCGCATGACCCTCTCTGAAGGCTTTAGCTGCTCCCAGGCCGTGCCCGCCCTCTTCACCGACCCCGCTCACTCGGCGCCCCTGGGAATGGCCTTCGCCCAGCCCGGCAACGACCCCGCTGAGTACCTGAGCGACCTGTATGTCGGCTATCACGGCTCCTGGAACACCACTCCCGAGTCCTACCGCGACTGCAAGGTCCAACGCATCCTCATCGAGAATGGCCTGCCGGTGGGTTCCGAGGACTTCGCCAACGGCTGGAGGGCCGAGGGACGAAGCTGCGGCGACCCCGCCTCCTGGGGCCGCCCGGTGGACGTGGTCTTCGGGCCGGACGGGGCCATGTACATCTCCGACGACGCCGGCGGGAGGGTCTACCGGGTGGTACACACGGGCGAGACCCCCTAGCCCAGCTCGACCCCGAGAAGGCAGTACACCCGACTTCATATGGGGATTGGATCTCGGCCTCTTCCTGGCAACAATGGATTATCTTCGACTCCAATCGCGCCGACTAGGCCGGCCCCCCGGCTTGGATGACCCTCCCTCGGCCAGCCCGCTTCGGCTGTCGAGAGAGGGTCTCTTGCACAGGTGCCGCCGGGTCGGAGCCGTCCTCCCCACGTGGGGATTGACTTCTGATTAAAATGCTACTTGGAGGCGATTTTGTCCTGGTTCGAGTGATGTCAGGCGACGGGAGGGCGGCGGTCTGAAGGCCTTTGGCCAGGGTAGAGGCCACACGGTTTTCTTGGCCGAAGGCCCTCAGCGGGCGCCTTTAGTCGCCCGCCTCTCCCACGTCGTCTGCCGGCACTCACCCCAGGGCTACCACAACCCATTCCATCCTCACACGAACCAGGACACGAACTCGCCTTTTCAGGCAAATCAGGAGATGGATCGTCACGGAAACTGGACTCGGTGGACGTCATGGCCCGCTTCGAAGGGCTGGCGGAGCTGTCCCAGCAGGGCAAGCTAGCCCCCATCCAGAAGGCGGAGTATGAGCGCCTCCTGCGCGCCTACCCCCCTGACCGTGAAGCTCGACCTGCCGGCCCCGGAGACGATTCTTAGGGTCATGGGATGGGGTCTCACGTGCCCACACCGAGCCAGGTGCCCTGATACCTGAGGATAGAGTCCGTCTCGACGGCCTCCGCTTCTCCCCATAGGGTGTCTCAAGAGGCATGGTGACGGGACCGGGCCCGCGGGGGGCGGGAATCCCCACACCAGGAGTCGCCGAAGAACTCGGTTAACCGAGCCATCTCCTCAGTAGCCACTCCCCAAGTGCGGTTTGTGCCCGTCGGTGACCGGGCTAGAATACTCCCATGAACCATCCCGCCCGCCCTGCACACCTGCCGAGATACGCTGAGCTTTGCCTTGAGGCACTCGCCCAAGCCGGCTTGAGCAATGCCGTATCTATTGGTGGTGCCCTGGGATTGATGCACTACCTGGACTATCGGACTACGCACGATGCCGACGCTTGGTGGAGCCAGTCCGCCACGGAGAAGGAGCGCCTGCAAGTTATCGAGGTCCTGCGAGACACTCTGGCCGACCACGGTCAGCTGAGAACTCGACAATGGCGAGACGTAACCAGCATCGAACTGCTGCGAGACGGCCACGTCATCTTTAGCTTCCAGATCGCCGATCGGTCGGCGCAGCTCGAGCCCTCCATTCCGGCCGGCTGGACCAGCGTCCTTCTTGACGGCCTGCCGGATCTCGTGGCCAGCAAGATGGTGGCCCTAGTGGAGCGAGGGGCTCCTCGGGACTTCCGCGATATCTTCGCCGTCTGCCGGAGCGAACTCATGACCCCG
>JBBQIE010000304.1:0-4091 GCA_038324625.1 Anaerolineae bacterium
ATCATGGACCAGGGTAGGCCCTCTCCGGCGGATGCTGCCCTGTTCGCCGGCAGTCCTGCCCTCCAAGACGACCCGGAAATGCGAAGGATTCGGGATTCGGCCCAGGAGCGAATGACCGACCTGCTCTTGGGCCTGGTCCGAGAGGGCAAGGAGCAGGGCCAGGTGGATCCGTCCCTGTCCGAAGAAGCCCTCCGAGTGTACTTCGCGGCCTTCATGGACGTTTTCACCGACCCGCGGCTCCAACGCCAATTCCAGAAGGATCCCAAGCTGGTACGGGATCTGAGTGTACTGATGGTAGCCGGTCTGAGCGGCCGACCGGACTGAGTCGCCGGCCTCATTCCACTCGCCGGTTCCTCCGCGACGGGCTGGACACGACTGACTCTCGGTGGTAGCATTTCCCCAGTATCGTTTGGAGGATCCATGAAGAAGATCGCCGTTAGCGGCAAGGGCGGCGTGGGCAAGAGCACCATCTCCGCCTCCCTAGCTTACGTCTACGCCGAAAGAGGCCAGAGGGTCTACGCCATAGACGCCGATCCCGACGGGAACCTGGCCGCCGCCCTGGGCATGCCTGCCGAGTTGGCCGCCGAGATCACCCCCATCTCCGAGATGGAGAGCCTCATCTTCGAGCGCACCGGGGCCAAGCCCGGCACCGGCTCCACCTTCTTCCGCCTCAACCCACGAGTGGACGACATCCCCGAGCGGTTCTCCGCCGAGTATCAGGGCATCCGGCTGCTGGTCATGGGCGCGGTGAGTTCCGGCGGCAGCGGGTGCGTCTGCCCCGAAAGCGCCCTCCTGCGGGCCCTGGTCACCCACCTGACCCTCCAACGGGACGAGGTGGTGATAATGGACATGGAGGCCGGCGTGGAGCACCTGGGGCGGGGCACCGCCTCCGCCGTGGACGCCTTTATCGTGGTGGTGGAGCCGGGACTGCGCAGCATCCAGACCGCCAACACCGTCCGGGCCCTGGCCCAGGACATCGGCGTTACCTCCATCTTCGCCGTCGGCAACAAGGTGCGGGGGCCCAAGGACCGGGCCTTCTTGGAGGCCAATCTGCCCGAGGTTCCCATTCTCGGCTTCATTCCCTTCTCCGACGCCGTCATCGAGGCCGACCTCCGGGGGCAGTCCGCCTTTCACACCGTCCCCGAGCTGGCCGCCGGCGTGCGTTCTATGGTCTTGAGGCTGGAGGAGTAGTTGGGGAGCCTCTACCTGGTCGGGACCCCCATCGGCAACTTGGGCGACATCACCTTACGAGCCCTGGAAGTGCTCCGGAGAGTGCCTCTCATCGCCGCCGAGGATACCCGCACCACCCGCAAGCTCCTGAGCCACTTCGACATCCATTGCCCTCTGATCTCCTACTACGAGCACAATCGCATTCAGCGCCAGGGCCAGATCCTCGCCGCCCTGGCCTCCGGCGACGTGGCTCTGGTCAGCGACAGCGGCATGCCCAGCATCTCCGACCCCGGGTATCACCTGGTGCGGAGGGCCATCGAGGAGGGCTTCCCTGTGGTGCCCGTCCCCGGGCCCAACGCCGCCATCGCCGCCCTGGCCGCCTCCGGCCTCCCCACCGATACTTTCACCTTCGTCGGCTTCCTGCCCCGCCAGAAGGCCCAGCGGCTGGAGCGACTGGGAGAGCTGGCCTGGCTGGATCAGACGCTCATCTTCTACGAGGCACCGAGCCGCGTCGCCGCCTCCTTCCAGGATTTGCTGGAGGGACTGGGAGATCGCCGGATAGCGGTAGCCCGCGAGCTGACCAAGATGCATGAGGAGATCTGGCGCGGCACACTCAGCGAGGCAGCCCGGCACTTCAGCGACGAGCCCCGCGGTGAGTTCACTCTCGTGATCGAGGGCAGAACCGAGCCCGTCTGGACTGAGGAAGCGGTCCGGCAGGGGCTGAGCCGCCTCCACGATCTGGGGCTCCCCCCGGCCGATGCCGCCCGCGACGTGGCCTCGATGTCCGGCTGGCCCAAGAGCCGGGTGTACCGTTTGGGCATTACCGAGAACAGTCAGGGCGCACCCGGCGCCCCATTGGAGGAATGGCATGAATCTTGATAGCATTGACTTGAAAGCAGTTGATCCGGAGGAGATGTACCGGCGGGTGAGCGAGCTGCCGAAGCAGATTCTCGACGCCTGGGACTTGGTGAAAGGCCTGGAACTCCCAGCCTCCTACAGAGAGGTGGAGAACGTGGTCGTCCTCGGCATGGGAGGCTCGGCCATTGGAGGAGACATCGCCCGCACTCTCGTCGAGAGCCGATGCCCAGTACCGGTGCAGGTAAGCCGAGACTACGATCCACCCGCTTACGTCGGTGATTCCACCCTGGTCATAGCCTCGTCCTACTCCGGGAACACCGAGGAGACTCTTTCCGCTTTGGATCAGGCCCTGGCCGCCGGGGCCAAGGGCGTGGCCGTGGGCACCGGGGGAAAGATCGAGGCCCGCGCAAAGGAAGCCGGCATCCCCTTCGTCAAGTTCGACTACCGGTCTTCGCCCAGAGCGGCTATGGGCTACTCGTTCATGTGTGTGGCAGGGATACTGCGGGCGGCAGGGTTCATGGACCTGGAAGAGGCGGAGGTTCGCGAGGCAGCAGCGGTGATGGAGGACTGGCAATCCGAGCTGGCCCCCGATGTGCCCAGCGAGAGCAACCAGGCCAAGCAACTGGCGCAGCGGATGCATGGTCGCCTACCGGTGATCTACGGCGCCGGCATCCTCAGCGAGGTGGCCCGCCGCTGGAAGACCCAGATCAACGAGAACTCCAAGGCCTGGGCCTTCTACGAGATCATGCCCGAGCTCAACCACAACGCCGTGCTCGGATTCGCCAATCCCGGCGACGCTGACGACCGTCTGCTGGTGGTGATGCTGCGGTCGCAGTCCGACCATCCTCGCGTCGGCGTCCGCTACGACGTCACCGCCAAGCTGCTGGAGGACCGCGGGGTGCCGGTGGCGCCGGTCTGGGCCCGGGGCCACTCTCCTCTGGCACGGACGCTTTCGGCCATTCACTTCGGCGACTACGTGAGCCTGTACCTGGCCTATCTCTATGACGCCGATCCCACCCCGGTGGACGCCATCAGCTACCTGAAGGACCAGTTGGCCAAGGCATGAAGCCTCCCTGCTCGCGGTCGTAGGGGCGGTCGAGTATACTGGCAGTGAGGCTTCGGGCGGTGCTCGTCCGGCCACGATCTCACACGGAGGTGAAACAGACGACAGTGGCTGATACTCTCGGTCGCGTCCGTCTCATCACATACAGCCGAGCTTCTTCACTCGAGGGAGTGGCCGCTCGATGATTGTCCGTGGCGATTCGGTATCCCAGGCACCTTGGCCTTTTCCGGCCCTGGTGCCTTTTTTGCATGTCCCAGCATGGAACCATGGCAATAGCCAGACCCAATACAGGAGGGATTCATGGATTCCGGGATGATCGGGAAGATTCAGAAGGCCAAGCAGTACGCCGAGGAGCCCGAGCGCGCCACTTTCGATTCTTTCGTGGTATCATTCTCCGGCAATCACGATCACTACACCATATCCTACGACAAGGGCGACTGGTCCTGCGGATGCAATTACTTCCAGAGTCACTCCGTTTGCAGTCATACCATGGCCATGGAAAGGCTTCTCGGCCCCATGCTCAAGCCGGCCGAGGAGCCCGTCTAGGGTCAGCCGGCTCCAGGCCGCCCATGCGGAATACCGTCCCATGAAACTGAACTGGAAGTTCTGGCTCGGCATTTTGATAAGCGTAGGCTTCTTTGCCTGGTTCCTGCGCGGGCTGTCCCTGGACCAGGTGTGGCACGACCTCGGCCAGGCCAACTACTGGTATCTCATCCCAGGCGTGGGTGTGTACTTCCTGGCCGTGGCCGCTCGGACCTGGCGCTGGCAGTACCTGCTGCGGCCCATGGCCGAACTGCCGTTGCGACGTCTGTTCCCCATCGTGGTCATCGGCTACATGGGGAACAACATCTACCCCGCCCGGGCCGGAGAGTTCATCCGCTCCTACGTGCTGCGACGCAACGCCCAGGTCCCTGTCAGCGCCTCATTGGCGACGGTCCTGGTGGAACGGGTCTTCGATGGCTTGGTGATGCTCCTGTTCGTCTTCGTGGCCGTCCCCTTC
>JBBQIE010000305.1:0-4075 GCA_038324625.1 Anaerolineae bacterium
CCGCGGCCAGGTGAGGTGGACGTGAGAGACTTCCTGGGCCGGGCGCTCCGCGCCCTCATCAGCTTCATCGCCGCCGTCGCCATCGTGGGCCTCCTGCTCGTGGCCATGTATCGCTACATCGTGGCCCCGGCGCAGGCGGCCGGCTCGTCCCCTTCGGCGCAGCAAGAGCAGCCGACCCAGCCCGCCGGACTCAAAGAGCTGGTGATCCGAGTGCTGCTGTCCCTCAGGGGCGATGACCTGCTGCCGGTCACCTCCGACCCGGACGCACCCTCGGTCAGCTTCGAGGTCTACCCCGGAGAAACGGCCACCGATGTGGGTACCCGCCTAGCCAACGCCGGGCTGATTCGGGATTCCTCCGCCTTCCGCCTCCTGATGCAGCACTACGGCCTCGACAGCCGCATTCAGGCCGGGTTATTCCAGCTCTCGCCGGCCATGGATAGCGAGGCCATCGCTCAGGCATTGCTCCACGCCGGCGGCAACGACACCATTCTCGTCACTCTGGAGGGCTGGAGGGCAGAGCAGATTGCCCAGGCGGTGTCCCAGGCTTTCGACGATGGAGAGCGCTTCCAGGAACTGGTGCTCACGGCCAAGGCGCCGCTGGTACCGGAGTGGGTTGGTCAGCCCGCCGGCGTCTCTGGTCTGGAGGGCCTGCTCTTCCCCGACACCTACCGCTTGGCCTCGGACGCCACCGCCGACGAGGTGCTGGCGACCATGCTCGCCAACTTCGAGACCCGCTTCTCGGCCGAGGATCGCGCCCGCGCCGAGGAGATCGGCCTCACCCCCTACCAGGTCGTCACCCTGGCCAGCATCGTCGAGCGGGAGGCGGTCCTTACCGAGGAACGCCCCCAGATCGCCGCCGTCTTCTTGAATCGCCTCAAGGCCGACATGCTCCTCCAGGCCGATCCCACCGTGCAATATGCCCTCGGCTGGCAGGAGGGGACGGAACGCTGGTGGAAGGTGCCCCTGCTGGCCAAGGACCTTACCGACACCGTCTCGCCCTACAATACCTACCTGAGCCCGGGACTGCCCCCAACCCCCATATGCAACCCGGGGCTGTCCTCCATCGAGGCGGTGCTGTGGCCGGCCGACTCCCCCTATCTCTACTTCGTGGCCCGCGGCGACGGCTCCCACGTCTTCAGCACCACCTTCGACGAGCATCTGCGCAATGTGGAAGAATACCAAGGGGGCTAGCCTACCCCTCCTGGGCGTCCTCCTGATGGCCACCCTCGTCGCCGTCGTGGGACTGGGCCGGGCCCAGAGGTCACCCAGGCTCTATCGCATCGGTCTGGTGGCACCCTTCGAGGGTCTCTACCGGCAGACGGGCTACGCCGCCCTCGACGTCCTCCGAGCCCAGGTCCAAGAGTGGAATCAGGGCGCCGCCGCTACTGGGATTCAGTTGCAGGTTTGGGCGGTTGATGACGGCAACGACCCCGAGCAAGCCGTACTCCGAGCCGAGGAGTTGGCGGCCGATCCCCTGATCCTGGCGGTGGTGGGGCACCTGACCCCGGAGACCAGCGCCGCCGCTGCCCCGATCTATCGCCGGGCCGGGCTGCTCCAGGTCTCGCCGGTCACCCCGGCGACCATGACGCCGCCCGGGGAAGGCGGCCTCATCGTCAGCCTCGGACCTGATCCCTCGCGGCTTATTGAGATTCTCGCCGCGGGCGGAGCCGGTCCGGGCCGCTGCCCGCACTCGGCAAACCGCTTTGGCCTCTAAGCCCTTCATTGGGGCCAAACCGCGAGGGTGTGGCCATACCTTGGCTGAACACGAGCCTGGCAGTCGCGATTCGCTATCTCTACAGCGCCTCGGTGCCCCCGGAGCGCCTGGCCCTTCCCTACGGCTACTGCCCAGAGGCCCTGCCGGCCATGTGCCCGCGCACGTCTCTCTACTTCCTCGCTCCCGAAGGCGCCACCGACACCCATCTGGAGGCGCTCATCTCCGAAGCGGGAAGACTAGCCCTGGACTCCGTGCTGCCGGCGGAAACCGCTGATGCCATCACTCGCGAGGAGTTGGTCCATCGCACCCTGGCTCGGCTGGGTGAACGACACTGGCAACAGCATGACTCGGTATGGTACCCGGACACCAGCCACCTGACACTTCTGCCCTACCACGGCCTCCACCCCCGATCCCTAGCCGCCCCTCAGCTCTCAACCCGCCTTGGCGTCTTCGCGTCTTTGCGTGAGACCGTCTCCCCAGTCCGCCGGCGAGACGATCCGGTTCTGCCCTAACACCCAGCCTCTGCTATAATGGGGCGGCCAGTTGGTCGGACGGTCGCGGGCGGTGAGAGCCGTTCGAGGAAAGTCCGAGCTCCACGGAGCGCGGTGCTGGGTAACACCCAGGCGGGGAAACCCGACGGAAAGTGCCACAGAAAACAGACTGCCGCGCCCAGCGCGGTCAAGGTGAAAAGGTGGTGTAAGAGACCACCGGCACACCGGGCGACCGGCGTGGCCAGGAAAACCCCACCGGGAGCAAGGCCAAACGGGAGAAGGCCCCACGGGGCCGGGGGCTGCTCGCCTCTGAAGCCTCCAGGTAGGCCGCTAGAGCCGGCAGGCAACTGTCGGCCCAGATAGATGACCGTCGCCCCGCCTGGCGGGGCACAGAACTCGGCTTATAGACCAACTGGCACAGAAGGGGACCGGCGTACCGGTCCCCTTCTGTTTGGGCCGGGAATCCCGTGGAGTCCTAGAGTCGGACCTCCGCTCCCGTCTCCGCCGAGCGGTAGATGGCGTCCAGAATGCGCATCACCTGCAGGCCCTGTTCCCCGGTGGCCATCGGCTTTCGATCCTCAAGGATGCAGCGGGCGAAGTGCTCCTGGGGCGACTCGATGTCGGCGGGATAGCTTTCCGGCACCACCGAGACGTAGGAGCCGTCCTCCTCGTGGAACACCCGCGCCTCGAACTGGTATCCCCCGCCCACGTTGCGATGCAGAATCCCGGCCTTCGTCCCGTAGACCTGGGTCAACATCTCTTCCTGGTGCTCCCCGTTGGCGGCCCAACTGGCCTCCAGGATAAGGGTGGCCCCATCCTCGAAACGGATGAAAGCCGAGGCCATGTCCTCAACGTCGTAGGGCTTGCCTTGGCGGGCGGCCAACTCCTTGCCGAGCATATCGTAGGTGGCCCCGGCCACGGCTACGGCCTTGGGGTAGCCCATGAGCCAGAGCGCCAGGTCCAATCGGTGGACGCCCAGGTCAATCAAGGGTCCGCCACCGGCCACCGCCTTGGAGGTGAACCAGCCCCCCAGCCCGGGGATACCTCGGGTGCGATGCCACCAGGAGCGGGCGTGGTAGACATGCCCCATGCCCCCCTCGGCCACGAAGCGATGCAGCATGGTCGCCGCCGGAGCGAACCGGTAGTTGAAATGGATCATCAGCTTGCGCTCGGAATCGGCGGCGGCGCTGAGCATGGCCTCTGCCTCCGCCGTGGTTCGGGCCATCGGCTTCTCGCAGAGCACGTGCTTGCCCGCCTTCAGCGCCGCGATGCTCACCGGCGCGTGCAGGGAGTTAGGCAGAGCCACCACCACCGCGTCCACCTCCGGCGAGTCCAACAGGTCCTCGTACTCGTGGGTGCGCCAGGCGACGCCGAACTGATCCCCCACCCGGTCGAGCCGGCCCTGATCCAGATCACATAGCGCCACCATCTCCGCGTGCGGCGCCGCCTGAAGCTTCTCCACGTGGCCTCGCCCCATGCCCAGCCCGATCACCCCGAACTGCACCTTCCCCTCAGTCATGCCCACCTCTTGTCAGCAATGATGGCGCACGGAAACGTCCGCGTGCGCCCGCCACTATGCCGCAATCGGCCTCACACGTAGCCCGAGACCAGGGCGGTGAGGCGGGTCCAGTCGGTGCCGGTCACGATGCTACACGAAAGCACCAAGAAGATCAGGAGGAGGATGAGGCCACATCCCAGCCCGCTACAGGAGCATCCTCGACCGAAGCCAAACCGTCGCTGAAGCCAATCGAACAGCCAATTGAACACGAAAAGCTGCAGCAAGCCCTCAAGGCAGCCGCCCCTTCTGTCGTTCATGCAATCTCTCCTTGCCTAGGGTATCAGCACCACCTTGAGTGAATCCTCCCCCTTC
>JBBQIE010000306.1:0-4073 GCA_038324625.1 Anaerolineae bacterium
CAAGGCGTACGCGACGTGCTTCTAGCCTGGCTCCTCGAGCGGGGCAATGACCCTGAGATAGGCAAGCTGCTGGAGCAATACCCGGATGATGTCGCCGCTACATTGCAGTATGGTCGGGCCCTATACGCCTTCCGCACCGAGGGCGATACCCCTCACGCTCGCCAGCTATTGGCCGAGGCCGTAAAACACAACCGCCATGTTCCCAGCTATCTTCTCGGGCATAGGCGACTGCCCAGGGTGCGGCCTCAGTTCGTGATCTTCGGCCACGAGAGCGAAGCCGCCGTCTGCGCCCAAGACCAGAAGGTCGCCTGGCAGCACACCCCTGGGTCCCTCGCCTGGCTCGCCAAGTACCGCCGGCAGGCCTGATCCCTCCCCACCGACCGGACCTTCGCCCCCCGGGGCTCCACTCCATCGGACCCTTCCGGCGTCGGTGGCCCAGGACTTGCGACTCACCCCGGTGTTGGCGGATAGCGGCAGGAGGGGTGCAGGGCGGATGGAGAGAAGGACAGAGACGGCTTGGCGGCTGGTGACCAACGGAGCCCTGGGGGTCGGCCTGGTGGCCCTGGGCCTGTACTGCCTCTTCACCCCTTGGTCCGACCCGGACTTCCGGCGCCTACTGCTCGCCAACCTGGGCGCGGTCGTGGCCGGCATTTTGGTGGCCGTTCCCCTGGCCCTTCGTCTGCACCATTGGCAGGAAAGGGACGAGTTGGGCGGCCTGGGGCGGACACGACAGGAGCACGTCACCACCGTCCTCCGCCTGATCCGAAAGGAGCTGGAGCACAACGGCGACCTCCTCCTGTCCGCCCAAGGAGCGCCGCCGGAGCCCACCGCCCCCCTCCTGCTCAAGGACACCCTCTGGCTGGCCCTCACCCGCGGCGGGGACCTGGCCTGGATCCCGAACCCGGAGACCCTGGACCGGCTGGCCTCGGCCTACTACTACGTCGGCGCCCTGACCCGCCTGGGCCCGGCGGCGGGCGGTGCTCCCCCGTCCGAAGACGAGTCTCGCTATCGGCAGGAGCTGGAATCGAAGGCCCTGGGCAAGGTGGTCGCGGCCGTCCAGGCGATTGACGCTACCCTCGGGATCGCCACGGAGACCGACTGAGCCCTTCTCTCGCCCCGCCGTCGGCACCTGGCCCCAGCCTTTGACCGCGGGCGCCGGAGATGCTAACTTCCCACTCATCTCACCCTGGGAGCCCCCTATGACCGGTCGAGAGCGAGTCTGGGCCGCCATCCGCTTCGAGCGACCGGACCGCATACCCCTAGTCCACTCCGTCCTGCCCGGGGGCGTGGACCGCCACGGCCCCGAACTGGAGGCCATTTACTCCCGCTATCCCAGCGACTTTGCCGGCCAATCCGGCCACTACGGCGGCAGCGATGCCGATCCTCATTACCGTGCCGGTCGAGATGTGGACGCCTGGGGCTCAGTGTGGCAGAACATGGGCCTGGGCACCGAGGGCCAAGTAGCCCTTCACCCCTTGCGCGACTGGGCCGACCTGGCCCGCTACCGGGCTCCCGATCCCGGGGCCCTGGACTGGGACCAAATTGACGCCAACATCGCCGAGGGCCGACGCCTGGGCAAGTTCGTCATGCCCGGCGCCGGGCGGCTGTTCGAGAGAATGCACTTCCTCCGCGGCTATGACCGCCTCCTCTACGACATCGCCGACGAAAGGCCGGAGGTGGAGCGGCTGCGGGACCTGGTTCTCGAGCATGACCTGGCCATCGCGGAGCTCCTGGCGAAGCGGGACGTTGACGCCATCTCCTACATGGACGACTGGGGCACTCAGAGCGCGGTGATGATCCGGCCGGAGGTCTGGCGCCGACTCTTCAAGCCTGCCTACAAGCAGCTGGCTGACGTGGCCCACTCCACCGGCAAGGCCTTCTACTTCCACAGCGACGGCTACATCCTTGACTTCATACCCGACCTCATCGAGATCGGCGTGGACGTGCTCAACCCCCAGTTCTCTTGCCATCCTCTCCCCGCCCTGGCCCGGCTCACCCGCGGTCGAGTCTGCATCGCCACCGACCTTGACCGCCAAGGAGTGCTGCCCTTCGGCACCCCGGATGAGGTGCGGCGCTACACCACCGAGGTGATCGAAACCCTGGGCACGCCGGAGGGCGGCCTGATCGGCCGGGTTGAAGTTGCGCCGGAGACGCCCCCAGCCAACGTGGAGGCGGCCTACGCCGCCTTCGCCGACTTCCGCTACGCCGAGGCCAAGGCGTCATCCCCGGTTTGAGGAAGCCTATGTCTCCCGTGATTCATCGGCAGACGGACGTCCTGGTCCTTGGCGGGGGCGGGGCCGCCCTGCGGGCCGCCATCGCTGCCGCCGAGGGCCACCCCCGGCTCTCCGTGCTCCTGGCCACCAAGGGGACGCTGGGCCAAAGCGGAGTCACCGCCACCGCCTGCTCCGACCGTATGGCCTTCCATGCCACCCTCGCCACCACCGAGCCCCGCGAGCCCTACGCCTGGGTCCACCACGCCGACGACACCTACCGCATCGGCGGCTTCGTCTCCGACCATGACCTCGCCGCCATTCAGGCCCGAGAAGCGGCAGCAGCACTGGACTATCTGGACGGCCTCGGCGTCCCCTGGGTTCGGCGCCCGGACGGATCGGTGGACCAGTTCGTGACCGACGGCTCCGAGTACGCCCGCGCCTGCTACACCGGCCCCCACACCGCCAACGACATCGAGGCGGCCCTGGTGCGGTGCTTCCGGTCCCTCCCCAACCTGGAAGCGATGGAGTCAGCCTGTGCCTCCGACCTTCTTTTCGCTGAGGACGGCGGAGTGGCCGGGGCCCTGCTGATTTCCGAGAGTGACGGGGCCCTGACCGCCGTCACCGCTGGCGCCGTGGTCCTGGCCACCGGGGGAGCCGGCCAGACCTTCGAGACCAACGTTTTCCCTCGCGATGCCACCGGGGACGGCTACGCCATGGCCTACCGCGCCGGGGCGGAACTGGTGAACCTGGAATTCATCCAGATCGGCCTCTGCTCCACCGCCACCGGCCTGGCCATGTCCGGCAGCATGATGCGCGCCCTCCCCCGCCTGATCAACGATCGGGGCGAGGAGTTCCTGGCCCGCTACCTAGACACCGACACGCCCGCGTCCGTCATGTATGGCGTGCTCTTCGACAAGGGCGCCAGCTGGCCCGTCTCCCTGGAGCAGCCCAGCCACATCCTGGACATCGCCGTTGCCTACGAGCGGGCCGCCGGGCGCCGGGTGTTCCTCGACTACGCCCACAATCCCACGGGGCTCGACGTCCTTGACCTGCCCGATAGGGTCCGCCGCCACTACGAAGAGATCAGGGGCGTGCCCTTGACCGAGGCCCCCTATCGAGACAGCCCCCTGGCGCGGTTGCAGGCGACCAACCGGCCCTCGGTGGAGTGGCTGGCAGAGCGGGGGGTGAACCTAGCGGCGGGCGACCCGGTGGAGATCGCCCCCGCCGTGCAGCACTTCCAAGGCGGGGTCAAGATCCGCACCCAGGCGGAAACCGGCGTCCCCGGTCTCTACGCCGCCGGCGAGGTGGCGGGAGGGCAGCATGGCGCCAATCGGCCGGGTGGCAACGCCCTGATGGACGCCCAGGTCTTCGGCAAGATCGCGGGCGAGAACGCTGCCCGGCTGGCCTCCCGACGGACCCCCAAGCTCTCGGAGGCATCCCTGGCAACCGCCGTCGCGCGCCTCGACGACATTCTGGACGCAGATGGCGACCTCGATACCGTATGGGAAGAGGCGCGACGGGTCATGTCCGCGGGCGCCGGGGTCATACGCACTGAGGAGGGGCTGGGCCAGGCCCTGAGCGATATCCGTCAGCTCCGGCGCACACCTATCGGCACCGACCGAGCCGGGCTCGCCCGAGCGGTGGAGACCGCGAACATCCTGCTGGTGGGGGAGATGATCCTCCGCGCCGCCATCGCCCGCACCGAGAGCCGAGGTCCGCATCTGCGCTTCCGGGACTTCGGGGACCGGCAGCCGGTCCCATCCGACGACCTCTGGCGGCAGTATATCGTCATCCACAAGGAAGAGGACGGGATGCAGTTGGAGATTCAGGCCCCGGTCGGACCCAAGGAGTAGGGGTGCG
>JBBQIE010000307.1:0-4071 GCA_038324625.1 Anaerolineae bacterium
GAGCTTGATAGCCACGCACCCGGCATCCATAGCCCGATTCAGCTCGTCTCTGGCTTTCTCCGGCTCGTGCGGGTAGGGGACGGCGTAGGGCAGTAGGCGCTTCGGGTGCTGTCGGCTGATGGCCAGGGCCAGGTCGTTCCCCTCCGGCCCCCCGGGGCCGATGGCCAGATGAGGGGCGAACACCATGGCCTCCACCCCCAGGCGGTCCATCAAGGCCACCATGCTGTCGGCGTCGTTCCCGAGGACCAGGAAATCGTGCCAGGGGCCGGCGTGGGCGTGGATATCCACGACAGGGATCACCCCGGTGAGTGACCGCCCGTCTCGAACCGCTTCTTGGATGCTGGTGGTGTTCATGGTCGGACCTGCCCTTTGGCTGTTTGGGATTCCACACGGATGCCACCGATCAGGCGTTCCAGGTTTCCAGACGCGATGAGTTTCCTATCTGCCTCGGCGATGGTGCTATAGGCGAGGCGACTGACGGCACCGGCCCCGTCCACGCGAGGGGTGCCGGTGCCGAACAGGAGCCGCTCGGGGCCGACGGCCGAGGCTACCGCCTCCACTGCCTGATTGTCGGCGAAGTAGGCGATATCCAGGTGGAGATTGGGGCAAGCCCGCAGCAGGGGCAGGACGTAGCGCAGGATGCGATAGCCGGTGCGGGTCACGATGAAGTTCACCCGCGGGAAGTTGCAGAGGACCGGATGCAGTCCCTCCCAGGTGATCTGGTCCGCCTCGAGAAGGACCGGAAGCGAGCGAGTTGCCAGTGCTTCCATCAAGGGGACCGCCGACCAGGGGCTGAGGCTGAAGTTCTGGGAGCGGGGGTAGAGGCACACGGCCCCGGCGCCGCTCTGCTCCACCTGGTCCATGAAGGCGCCCAGGCCGCCTAGGTCCTGATCCAGGAGCGGAGTGGCGGCCAGACAGGGGATCATATCCTCTCGCCCGGCCAGGGCGGCGCAGAGCGCGTCGTTGCCCACCTTGGGATCGTACCACCAACCCCAGGTGTGCCGTACTAGGGTCCGACCGATACCGAGCCGGTCCATCTCCCGGCGCAGACCGGCGATGTCCGGGCAGGCGTGGGACTCGGTCGTCCATCGGCCGATGAAGCAGTTGACGTCGAACAGGTCCATTGGCTGACTAACCTCCTGTCCTTTGTGGTTGATCTCGGATGGCTCGGACCGGCCGCGGCCGGAGACGGCAACCGCCCTATCGGCTAGGCGCCGGCCACGATCAGTGGAATGGGCACGAAGAGCAGGGCGAAGAGCACCAAGCCGGCGACGGCCAGGACCCGTTGGCCCCTGGTGAGCGGGGTCACGTCATCGAGGATCACGTGCTTGCGCGATCCAAGCCAGAGGATCAGCACCGCCCAGAGAAACCATCCACTCCAGAAGAAGCCGGTGAGCAAGAGGGCGCCTCCGATGAGGTAGGTGAGGAGGCGGGCCTGGCGCCCGAAGAGGGCGTAGGCCACGTGCCCCCCGTCCAATTGCGCCGCCGGAATCAGATTGAGGCCGGTGACCAAGAGACCGGCCCACCCGGCGAAGCCCACCGGGCTCAGGTTCACGTCTAGGCCGGCATCCGGCAGCCAACGGCCGAAGACCAGGTACTTGAGCAGGAGATAGAGGATCGAGTTTCCCTCCTGGAGGTAGGTCTGGCCGGGGGGCATGACCTCCAAGTGGGAGCTTCTCAGGCCAAGGAGAACCACCACCAAGGCCACCGCCAGCCCGCTCAGAGGCCCGGCCAGACCGATGCGGAGAAGCTGACGACGGTTGGCCGGCACGGAACGCATGTTGATGAAGGCCCCCATGGTGCCGAAGGGGCCGAAAGGCATGGGGATGAAGTAGGGCAATGAGACCTGCACCCCGTAATGCCGTGCCGTCAGGAAATGGCCCATCTCATGGGTTCCCAGGATGGCCAGGAGGGAGGCCGCGAAGGGGAGACCGGCTAACAGCGCGGCGATTGGATTGCGGGCCAGGCTATCGGGATTTTCCTGCACCCAGGTGCTGCCCACGTAGAGACTGCTGAGGATGGTGAGCGCCAGCAGCGCCAGGGCCAGCCAGGGGCGGGTGCGGTGCGGCTTCGCTTCGTGGGGCACAACGGTCAACAGGTCTTGGCCGTCACGGCGTTCGAGCAGGGCCAAGTATCCCATCGGTCCCAGGCGTTCGCCGGCGGCGTGAAGAGCTTCGTTCGGGGATGAAAGCAGGGCTCCTCGGAAGACAACTCCGCCAGATGGTTGCTCCAAGCGGGTGTACTCGTCCACTGCCATGACCTCGGTGGCCACGGCGAGGAGGCGCTGAGTCTGGTCCGAAGCCAAATGCTGCCTGCCCACCGACCGGTCTGCCGCCCGTCGGCCTTGACCCTGCCGTTCGCTGCCCCTAGAATCCGGCGCGACCGGGCCGTTTGGGATCGGGCGGTCCATACATTGTTGACCAACAGCGGGCGGCGCGCAACCGAGCACCATCGGCCTACGTCGCCGGCGATCATCACAGGAGGTAGGTACCTATGTCATTCACATATAGTCCGTCGGCTTTCCTGGCTTTCCGCGACGCCGAGGCCTGCGCCAAGGCTCGGGCCATCCGGAAGGAGGACATCACCCGTCACCCCAACCCGGATTTCCGGATCAGGGTGATCGAGGACGCTGGCGAGTTCTACGCCGCCTTTGCCCTGGACATCGTTAGCCGGATTGTTCAAGGGGCGGAAGAGGGGCGGAAGGTAGTGATGATCCTGCCGGTGGGGCCGGTGCCTCAGTTCACCATGGCGGCGGCGATGATCAACCGGCTGCGTATCTCCTGCAAGCACGTGGTCACCTTCAACATGGACGAGTACGCCGACGACGAGGGCCGCACCGCCCCGGCGGACTGGGCGGGGTCCTTTGCCACCGCCATGCGGGACGGGTTCTTCGGCCGGATTGACGGCGATCTCCGCATGTTGGAGGGGAACATCCATTTCCCCAATAGCGACAACATCGGGAACTACGGGCGGATGATCGAGGACGAGGGTGGACCGGACGTGTGCTACGGGGGTATCGGCTGGTCGGGGCACATCGCCTTTTGGGAGCCCCATCTGGCTGCCGAGTACAACGGCTTCGAGGAGTGGAAGCAGGCCGGCCCCCGCATCGTGGAACTGCATCCGATCACCATCATGCAGAATGCTCTGCACTCCTTCAACGCCGACTGGTCCTGGGTGCCCCCGAAGGCAGCCACCATCGGCCCGGCGCAGATCATTGGGGCCAAGGATCGTAGCTTCTGGCTGGACGGGATGTGCGGCCCTCCGGGGAGCATGAGCTGGCAGAGGTTCATCGCCCGCTTGGTGGCGCACGGCCCGGTGACGCCCTATGTGCCCGGTTCGGTGTTGCAGACCCTGCCGGGGACCTACACCATTCTGGGCGGGGTGGCGGAGAACGTCGAGATCAACATGCGCTAGCCCGTGCCGCGGCCGGTGTCGGAGAGTAACGAACACGGGAGGGCAAGGGCCCTCCCGTGTTCGCGTCGGTAATGATTGAGGAAACCCTCGGCTACTTGAGGAAGGCGGCCTCGACCTTCCGGAGGGCGGCGGCGATGTCCTCCGCCTCTCGCTCGGTGTAGCACTCATGGACGGCCAGGGTCATGTGGTTATCTCGGGCCTGATGGGCGTTGGGCAACATGCCCTCGTAGCTGATCTCCTTGCCGTAGTAGGGGCAGACCCAGGGGCAGCGGGAATCGCCGTAGGTGCGACGGTCGCGCATCCAGACGGTGTCGGGCATGACCCAGGCATAGGAGGCGCCCACCGGCATTCCCTCGGCTCGCAGGGCGGCGGCGATCTCGGCCTTCGGCGCTGAGAGCATTTCCGGATGGACCCGGACGAAGAGGAACCAGTAGGCCGGCTTGACGTCGGGGATAACCTTGCCCAGATGAATGGCCTGGAGGTCTTGGGTGCGCTCCCGGATCATGTCCACGGCGGCCCGACGCCGGTTGACGATATCCGGCAGTTTCTCCAGCTGCACGCGACCGATAGCTCCCTGAATCTCGGTCATGCGGTAGTTCATGCCCAGGAAAAGGTTGGAGTCCTCGTCGGAGTTGAAGGGCTTGCCCCGGTCGGCGA
>JBBQIE010000308.1:0-4070 GCA_038324625.1 Anaerolineae bacterium
CGGGAGGGCCGGCTTCTCCGCCGTCACCGTGGCCTCCACCGAGCCCCGCAGTAGGTCAATTAACTCGAAGCTGCTCTCGGTGGCGGCGAAGGCGAGGGGATCGGCCAGGGAGGCGTCGAGGGACATCAGGCCGGGCAGCCGGCGGGTCTGGTCGTCGCCAGCCCGGTTCTCCGGGCGCATCCGGTAGTAGGCGGCGTGCTCCGGGCTTCCCGGCCGCAGACGGGCGCGGGCGAACATGATGTCCCGTTCATCGAAGCGGTGGCGAGGCTGCTGGATGGGGAGCGCATCGCCCTTGGTCCCGCGTCCCGGCCGGAAGAGGAGGACCGCGGCCGCCGGCACCAGGAGAGCCGTTCCCAAGGCCACCAGGGCGATGCCGGTGGGCGGCAGGAGCGTGGCCAGGAACCAGGGTGCCGACCCGACCACGGCCAGGATGGCGGCGACGCGGGCGGCCCGTCGTTCCCCCTCTCGCAGCGAGAGCAGGGCGAAGCCCCCGAAAGCGACCAGTACTCCCACGCCGAAGGCCAGAATGAAGGCGAGGCTCAGGCTCATGCCCTCAGTCTAGCATCGGCGGGGGAGTCTCACGCAAAGACTCGAAGGCGCAAAGGTATCTCGATTTCTGTGTCTCCATGCCTCCGTGGCTAATCCCCATTCCCGATGGACTACCGGCTCCATCCCAGGCTGATCCGGCCCCGCTCCCGGTCCACATCCAGCACCTCCAGCTCGATCACGTCTCCCACACTGGGGGAGGCCCCAGGCGGGATCTGGCTCCGGTGCAGGAGGCCGTCCTGTTTCACCCCGATGTCCACGAAGGCCCCGAAGTCCACCACGTTGCGGACGGTGCCGCTGAGGGTCATCCCCGGTTCCAGGTCCTCCATACTCAGCACGTCGCTGCGCAGGATGGGCGCCGGCAGGTCCGCCCGGGGATCGCGGCCGGGGCGCACCAGTTGCTCCAGGATGTCCTTCAGGGTGGGCTCGCCGGTGCCTAGCTCTCGGGCCAACTCCGGCACGGGCCGCCGCTTCACCAGGTCGTCGAGAGCTTGGGCCCGTTCCGCGGGCGGCTTCTTGGGGGTGAGGCCGGCCTGGGCCAGCACCGCCTCCGCCACCGGGTAGCTCTCCGGGTGGATGGCCCCCGCGTCCAGGGGATTGTCGCCGCCGGGAAGGCGCAGGAAGCCGGCCGCCTGCTGGAAGGCCTTGGGCCCCAGGCCGGCCACCTTCAGCAGCTGCCGGCGGGTGCGGAAGGGGCCGTTCTCCTCCCGGTGGACCAGGATGCTCTGGGCCAGCTTGGGCCCGATCCCGGCCACCCGCGCCAGCAGGGCCGCCGAGGCGGTGTTGGCATCCACCCCTACCCGGTTCACCACTGTCTCCACCACCGAGTCCAGGGCCTGAGCCAGTTGCTTCTGGTCCACGTCGTGCTGGTACATGCCCACCCCGATGGCCTTGGGATCTATCTTCACCAGTTCCGCCAGGGGGTCCTGGACCCGACGGGCGATGGAGACCGCTCCCCGGAGGGTGACGTCCAGGTCCGGCAGCTCCTTTCTCGCCTCGGGGCTGGCGCTGTAGACGCTGGCCCCGGCCTCGTTCACCATGAGGTAGCTCAGGCCGGCGCTGTCCCGCGTCAGCTCCCCCACCAGTTGCTCCGTCTCGCGGGAGGCGGTGCCGTTCCCGATGGCGATGAGGGCGACCCCGAACCGTCGCACCAACTCCGCCAGGGCCTTGGCCGATTCCTCTTTCCGGTTCTGGGGCGGATGGGGATAGATGGTGCCGGTGGCCAGGACCTTGCCGGTGGGGTCCACCACCGCCACCTTGCAGCCGGTCCGATAGCCGGGGTCCAGCCCCAGGACCGCGTGACCGGAGAGGGGCGGCTGGCCCAAGAGGGCGCGGAGGTTGCGGGCGAAGACGCTGATGGCGTGGGCCTGGGCTTTCTCCGTCAGGGCCCGACGCACGTCGCGCTCGATAGCGGGGAGCAGCAGTCGCTGGGCCCCGTCGGTGATGGCCTCCTCCAGTTGGCCCGCCAGGGGGGAGCGCCGGTCCACCGGGAAGGCGGCCTCGATGGGCTCCCGCCAATCCCGCTCCGCCAGGTCCAGCTTCACCCGTAGGACCTTCTCCCGCTCGCCCCGGTCCAGGGCCAGGATCTGGTGGGGCTGGAGACGGTCCACGCGGGCCTCGAACTCATAGTAGAGCTCGTAGGTCCGCTTCGGGTCCTCGGCATCGCGGACCTTCTCCGCCCCTTGGAGTCCCCGGCGGAGGGCCCGCTCCCGCACCCGCCCGCGGACGTCGGCGTTGTCGCTCACCGCCTCGGCGACGATGTCGCGGGCCCCGGCCCAGGCCTCCTCGGCGCCGGGCACCTCGTCGGAAAGCAAGGGCTTGGCCGCCTGATCCAGGTCCACCCGGCCCCGACCCTGTTGCAGGATCAGGTCCGCCAGGGGCTGCAACCCCCGATCTCGGGCCATGCTCGCCCGAGTACGACGCTTGGGGCGATAGGGCTGGTAGAGGTCCTCGAGGGCGGTGAGCGTCTCGCAGGCGGCCAGGCGCCGGCTCAGGGCCGGGGTCAGCTTGCCTTGCTCCTCGATGGAGGCGGTCACCGCCAGCCGCCGCTCCTCCAGGGCCCGCAGCCGCCCCAGACCCTCCACGATCCGGGCCAGTTGCTCCTCGTCCAGGCCCCCGGTGGCCTCCTTGCGATAGCGGGCCACGAAGGGCAAGGTCATGCCCTCGTCCAGGAGGGCCGTCGAGGCCCGTACCTGGTCCTCGGGGATGTTGAGCTGCTGTGCTAGGGTTCGTTCGATGTCCATTCAAGCTCCGAGGGGTTGATGGCAGGCGATTGGACCGCGATCCAGACGCTCCACCCCGCCATTCTAGGCGGTACGGCCCCTCCACGCACGCGCTTTCCGAGGGGATGCGACCGGGCTACAATGCGAGAGATTCCGGCAGTCGTCGGTCGTCTCAAGAGACAGGGAGTCAGACCCCATGAGGAAAGCGGTGCTTGCCGTGCTGCTGGTCGGTCTGCTGGCCACGGGCGCGACCAGCTGCGGCGTGCCGAGTGGGAGCACCGCCGCGACCGGCCCGGCGGTGTTGGTTCCGGCCGATCTGCCCACCTCGACGGCCACCCCGGTGCCCACGCCCAGCTCGGTGCCTACCGAGACTTCCACGCCCACCGTCACCCTCACGCCGACCTCCAGCCCCACGTCCACCAACACCCCCACGATGACTCCCACCGCCACCTTCACCCCGGAGCCGTCGGCCACGGTGGGACCGGTGCTGGCCTTGGCGGACACCCCCGCCTACCGCCAGGAAGTTGTCTGCGAGGTCGGCGGAGCGTCGGTGCCGGTGACCATCGTGACCGGGAAAAGCCTCCAGGCGCGGGAATGGTTCGGCATTTCGAGCATTGGGCTGAATGCCGCCTACTACCCCGACGCCGCCTCGCGCCTCTGCGAGATGGTGCTCCGGGCCCACCGGCACGGCTGGATCAGCGACGACCCAGACACTAGAGGCGGGGTTTCCTTCGAGGACTACCGGGGCCGGCTGGCGGCGGGGGAAGACCTGAGCTACGAGGCTTTCCTCTTCACGGACACCGGGGATGGCTCTCCGGCGGTGGGGGCGCCGGCGCCGGTGGACCCGAGGGCGCCGGTCGAGTTCTTCTACACCGAGGAGCCGGGGCCCATCTACCTGGCCGAGGGGGCGAGCTTTGGGGTGATGCGCGGCGGGAACGGCACCCTGAGGCTGCTCATCCAGCTGTTGCCACCGGTGCGGCGCTACTTCGACCGCCACTACGCCGAGGACGCTCCGGGCGCCCTGGCCTACTACACCTCCTACGTCCTCAACCCGGCCACGGCTCTTCAGTCCCTGAGCCTCAGCCTGGAGTTCCAGCGGGACGGCGTCCGCACCGCCGAGGGATCGGCAGAGGCCGGCCGGCTGGCGGCCTGCGGCGAGTTCCGGGACCTGGACGATCTGGCTTACCCCTGTAACGATGCGAATCTGGGCCCGGCCCGCTTCCAGAGTCTGATGCGGGCCATCCTCAGCCAGTCGCCCGTCCCCTGAGGTCTCCGGTCAAGCCGGAGCGGCGGAAACCAACC
>JBBQIE010000309.1:0-4066 GCA_038324625.1 Anaerolineae bacterium
GAGGACGCCGGCCCGGTGATGATGCTTCAGAGTCTGGATGAGCCCGACGTGGGTTTGTTCGTTCTCGATCCCTACCTGATCGTCGAGGACTACCAGATAGAAGTGCCCCCGGTGGCCGCCAAGGCCATCAGCCTAGCGGACTGGCAGGACGCCTTGGTGTTGTGTACGGTAGCCATGTGCCAGGATCCGCCCGAGGTCACGGCCAACCTTCTGGGGCCCCTGGTGGTGAATCGGCAGAACGGCCTGGGGGTGCAGGTGGTCCTTTCCGGCTCCAACTACTCGGCTCGCCACCGCATCAGCGGCGACCCGATGGGAGGATAGGGGTGCTGATACTGACCCGGCGGCCGGGCGAGACGGTGGTCATCCAGGGCGACATTAAGGTTCGGGTGTTGGCCGTGGACGGCGACCGAGTGAAGCTCGGGGTGGATGCCCCCAGGGATATCCCCATCGTTCGCCAGGAACTGCTGGACGATGTCAGGGACTCCAACCTGGCGGCGGTGGCCCCGGCCGCTGAGGCCAAGGAGCTGGCCGCTTCGCTCCGGCAGGCGCTCAACCGCCGCAAGGAACTTAGCGGGGGCTAGCCGGAGGCCACCAGATCCTCGGCGCTTTCCGGGTCGGTGGGCAAGAAAACGGTGAACCGGGCACCCTCGCCCGGGACGGGGTCCACGTCAATTCTCCCCTTGTGCTGCCGCACGAAGGTATAGGCGTTGTAGAGCCCGAGGCCGAGGCCCTGTCCCGAGGGTTTCGTGGTATGGAAGGGCTGGAAGAGATGCTTGCGTTCTTCCACCGGTATGCCCGGCCCGTTGTCGGACACGGAGACGAACACCGTGTCTTCCCCTGCCACCCCCACTTCCACATTGATGGCCCCGTTCTCTCTCCCAATGCTTATGATGGCGTCGCGGGCATTTAGGATCAGGTTCATCCAAACTACCTTGAGGTGGCCGGCGCTGCCATAGATCAGCGGAAGGTCGGGCGGGGCGGAAAGCACCGGCTGGATATGAGCCTTTCGCAGGGGGTGAGCCACCAGGTCAATGGCTTCCTGAACGCTGGCGACTATGTCCACCTCGGCTAGCTCGAACTCCTGCTGGCTGGACAGGTCCAGGACGCTTTGCACCGTGCGTGCCGCCCGCCGGGCGGCACGCAGTATCATCTGGATGGTGTCTGTTACGGGATCCTCCGGTGATATGTCCAGAAGCAGTACCTCGGCGTTGCCGATGATAACGGTCAGGGGATTGTTGACCTCGTGGGCGATGCTGCTGGCCAACTGGCCAATGGAGGCCAGGCGGCTGGACTCGAAGAGCGATGCCTCCATACGCCGTCGCTGGGTCACATCCCGCGCGAACACCACCACTCGATTGGTGACTCCCTCTCGGTCTCGGATGGGGTAGGCGTCAATCTCTCGCCAGACCTGGCGGTGGTCCCGGCCCGAGTACGATACTAAGAGCGAGCGATGCTCCCCGGTGGCCAGGGCCTCCTCCACGGCGCAGTGCTCACACCGGCCCTCGCCGTAATGATAGCGGGCACTGAAGGACTCACCGGTGATCGCCTCCGGGTGGGAGCCGTGGAAGCGGGCCTCGGGCTCGTTGATCACCACGATGCGGTCCTCGTGATCCACGATGTACATGCCGTCGGTGATGCCGTTGAAGACGGCGGAGAGAGTCTCAGTGCTCTGGGCCAGGTCTCGGTAGGCGCGATTGAGATCGTCGAAAAGGCGGGCGCTCTCCACTGCCGTGGCGGTCTGGTCGGCGAACGTCTCTACCAGCCGGAGGTCGCTGGAGGTGAAGGCATTGGGAAGGGTGCTGTCCACCCCCAGCACTCCCACCGCCTTGCCGGCGGCTACCATCGGCACCGAGATCACCGAGTGGGCCATGGCTGGGCTATCGGTGGGGAAGCCGTGCCGAAGAGTGTCCTCTATGTGGACCGGTTGCCCTCGCACTAGGCAGCCGTCGGCGCACCATTGCCAGATGCCGGCATCCGACGAACCGCTGTGATTGTCGGTATCCGGGGCGACCGCTGCCAGTAGCGGTGACCCGTCTCCCCCGAGAACGTAGGCGAAAGCGTGGCGGGCCAGGGGCAGGGTCTCAGCGAGCGTCTTCACTACTGATCGCAAGACGGTGGCCTGATCCAGGCTGGTGGCGACGCTGCGACTGACCTTGCCCAGCGCTTCCGCTTCTCGTAGACGCCGGGTGGCCTCCTCGTAAAGACGAGCGTTGCTGAGAGCGGTGGCGGCCTGGCCGGCCACGATCTCCAGCAGGCGCAAGTCCTCGACGCTGAAGGCTCCTGGGCGGTCCGAACCGAGTGATAGGACCCCCACCACCCTCTGGTTGGCGGTCAAGGGCACGCCCAGATAGGACCGAAGCCAGGAGGGACGCTCGTGGCGGCAGAACTCATCGTTGCGGCCGAACCTCAGGGTGTCCTCGACCACTAGGGAGCGCTTGGCTTCGAGCACCAGCCGAGGAAAGAGAACACTGAGCCGGTATCGGTCCCCTGGGACGGACTGAGGACGGTCCCCGAGAGCCACCACCGCCTCCAGGGTACCGTCGGCCGGGGAGGTGAGGCGCAATTCGGCGGCGGAGGAGAAGGTGAGGCTGCGAGCGCTGCTGAGTATGGTGGTGATGGTCTCTCGTAGGTCGAGGTTGCTGTTGAGCGCCTGCCCAAGCTCGTAGAGGGCGGCGATCTCGTCCGCCTTCTGGGCCTCGGTGTGGAGCCTGGCATTCTCGATGGCCACTGCCGCTTGGCTGGCCAGGCTGGCGAGAATTCGTACTTGCCGCTCTCCGAAGGTATTGGGCACGGCACTGCTGACGCTTAGGGTTCCCATCACCGCCTGGCCCACCAGCAAGGGGGTGGCGATCAAGCTGCGGACGGCGGTCTCACCGGCAACGAAGTCGGGACGTAGATCGGTGTCGGGTACATGAATGGACTGACGGGACTCGGCGGCGCTGCCGGCAATGCCCTTGCCCCAGGGGAGCACCAGGGAGGCGGGAGCGGCGGGCTCCCCGGCCTGGGCCCTCGGGACCAACAGCTCGCGGCCGGCATCGGCAAGGTGGATCACTGCTCGGGTGGCCCCGGGGATGAAGCGGAGGGCCGAGTGAACGATCATCTCCAGAATCTGATCCAGGCCGAAGGAGGTCACCATAGTGCGGCCCATGTCGGAGATAGCCTGAAGCTCATCCAGGCCGCGCCGGTGATCGAGAATGAGCCGGGCTCTTTCGACCCCGGCCGCGATTTGTCCCGCTACTAGATCCAGGGTCTTCAGCAGAGTGGGGTCGAGAGGCTGGTTGCCGACTCGAAGTAGGGTAATGGTGCCCAGGGCGCTGGACCCGGCACGGAGGGGGATCACCACCAGCTGTCGTCCGGCCGGCAAGCCCCGTTCGATGGTGATCAGTGATGACAGCGCCAGTTCCTTGGCGGGGCCGGCGGCCCGGGGCAGCGGGGCTCGACTGGGCGCTACCGCCTGAATGGGCGGCAGGGCCAGGGCTATCTCCACAGCCTCGACTCCGAGGACGTGAAGTAGCCCGGCGGCAGCTTCGTCCACGTACTTGCTGAGGTTATCCTGAGGGTCGAGTTCCAAGACCAGTTCGGCGAGGGACTGGAGAGCGGCACCACAGAACGCCGAGACGGCCTCTCTGTCGGTGGCTTGGGGGGGCGGTGCCGTGGCCCCACCGCTCACCAGCTCTGAAAGCGGACCGGTCTCTATCAGATGGCTCAGCAGGCGACTGGAGATCTCGGCACCGGCACAGACCACTCGCCTCACCTCGCCGTCCAGCGAGTTTGGCCATTCCGAGCTGTCGGTGCTGAGAGCGACGGGAGCGCGACCGCCGGCAAGCGCCGCCCGGTGGAGCATGTGCAGCCACGGTTCCACCCCTACGGCCGGCACCCGCGCCAGGACCAGGTCGAGGAGGGCGCCGCTGAGGGCCTCTTCGGCCTGGCCGGGAGTGTCCACCAGAAGGAAGTGGGAGCCGACACATCGCACCCGGCTCAAGGCTTGGGCCAGTGGGCTCTCGCCCACTCCAACCACCAGGAACCGGCCCCTCAGCCGTGGTGTTGCTGCCATGGCAGGCTCCCT